>JAOTTJ010000052.1 GCA_029864465.1 Gammaproteobacteria bacterium
ACAGTGGACGAATACCCCGTCCGGTCTCCTGGAGTCATTGTCGATGAACACAAAGCCTTACCTGCTGACGACGGCCGCGCTGGCAACGCTGGCTTACGCTATCGCAGCTCCAGCGCACCACGGCAGGGCGTCCTACAGTGATGAGATCGTCACGTTGGAGGCGACCGTAACGGAGTTCCGTTTCATCAATCCTCACGTGCAGATCTACTTCGACATCACGAATGAGGCCGGCGAGATCGAGCACTGGCAAGGCGAGCTCACGGCACCGAACAGGCTCGCGAGAGCCGGCTGGACTAAGTCCACATTCCAGCCCGGCGATCGCCTGCGGATCACGGGCGACGCGGCGCGCAATGACGGGCATTCCGTCGCCATCAGGGAGATCATCAACGCCGACGGCGTATCGTTGCCGTTGCGGGAATCTCTCGACTGACCGCGAGTGAGGTAGCACACAATGGCAAACAGGACGCCTAAAAGCCTAGGCTCGGCGATACGACGAATCGCTGTTCCAGCTATGGCGGCCCTGCTGCTGCCCGCCGCGAGTCTCGCCCAGTACGGCACCGGACAGCCCGTGGAGGTTGGCGAACAGCGGGAAGGCCCGGCCCCCGTGCGCGACCTCAGTGGAGTTTGGTCGCGCGTGCGTGCACCCGATGGCGGCTTTCACAGTAACGCGACCTGGACCGAGGAGCCGCCCGTCCTGACCGAGCTCGGCCAAGAGCTCTACTCGCAGTCGAGAAATTCCAACGCCGGCGGCTTCGCTTTGTCCGAGACCAACGATCCGGTACTGACGCGCTGCTACCCACCCGGCGTCCCGCGGGTGTGGTTCCACCCTTATCCGTTCGAGGTCGTCTACACGGCACGCGAGATGATCATGCTGTATGAGTATGACCACATCATTCGACGCGTTTATATCGACGGCCGAAAGCATCCCGAGGATCCGGTTGCGCTCTGGCAGGGCCATTCTATCGGCCACTGGGAGGACGACACGACGTTCGTCATATCTACCGTCGGGATCGATGAGCGAACCTGGATAGACCGATCAGGCTATCAGCATAGCGACGAGCTGCGCGTGACCGAGGTTTTCCGGCGCATCGACAACCGTACTCTGCTGCTCGATATCACGATGGAGGACCCGAAAGCGCTCGCCGAGCCCTGGGTCGCCGAAACGCTGCACTATCGGCTCGCACCGCCCTCCTGGGAGCTCAGCGAGATCAGCTGCTCGGGCGATTACCTGGACTTCTCGAGCTTCGAGAGCTTTCTAGAGAACGAGACGGACTAATTGCCCCACCGGCGAGCGGACGTTTCTCGCCACAAGCTCTCCTGGTTCGCTAGAATCGGCGATTACCTAACGAAAAAAACCGACCGAGGTGGTTCGCCATGCATAGTCTTCTCAAGCTCGTCCTGGGCGTACTCGCCCTGACCGTCGCGCTCGCTCAGCCCGTTTGGGCACAAGACGAGGGGGTAGCGTTTGCTGTGACCTACATCGAGGTCACGCCGTCGTCAACGGAGCGCGCCATCAATTTACTGCGCGCCCAGGCGGAGTCGAGCCGCGCGGCGACAGGTAATCTCCGCTTTCAGATTCTGCAGCGGATCGGACGACCCAATCACTTCGCGATACTCGACGCTTGGGAGTCACAGGAAGCTCGCGACCGCGACACGGCCTCCGCGCATACACGGACATTTCGCAGCTCGCTCGAGCCATTGCTCTACAGTCCCTACGATGAGCGGCCGAGCAACGCGATCATGGGCACGTCCGCCGCCGGCGGCGACGGTCAGGTGTACGCGCTCACGCACGTCGATTTTATCCCACCGGCACTCGAGGAAGGCCTGGCACTCGTCGAAGCGTTCGTCACCGCAAGCCGCCAGGCGCCAGGTGCAATCGACATCGGAGTCATCGCACAAAACAATCGCCGCAATCATATGACGCAGTTCGAGATCTGGGCGAGCGCCGAGCACCGCATCGCGAACGCAGCGTCTGCACAAGGTCGGCACTACCGCACTGAGGCTTATGCGCGTATCGGTGCTCTTTACGACGAGCGGCTCTATCGGGGCCTTTGAGCTGCCGATAGCTGAAAGCTTTCGATGGGCTGAGCGCGCTGGGTAATTAGAGCCGAGTTCAATCAATGACCCTGGCCGATCTCGAGAAAGGCAGCCGTGCGCGCATTACTGCAATCCGCACGGCGTCCCAGAGCGTCCAGAGACTCATGATCATGGGCCTCGTCGAGGGCGCGGAGCTCGAGTGCCTCGGGGCTTCTCTGGGCGGCGATCCGCTCGAATTTCGGCTGTTCGGCGGTGCCGTTTCGCTACGCCGTGAGGATGGCCGACACTTCGATGTGACCCCGCTGAACGGCAATGGTTAGCGTCGCTGTCCCTATCGACCAGGTCACGGTAGCGCGCGGCAAGACGATCGCGCTCATCGGCAATCCGAACTCGGGAAAAAGTACGGTATTCAATAGGCTGACCGGGCTTCGCCAGAAAACTGCGAATTACCCCGGCGTAACGGTCGAGAAGCGCATCGGCCGGCTACAGCTCGAGAACAGCCTCGTCGACCTCATCGATCTACCTGGCACTTACTCGCTGAGCCCGGGCTCCGACGACGAGAGAATCGCCGTCGAGGTCCTGTTGGGACGCGTCGCTGGCACGCCATTGCCGGATGCGATCCTCGCGGTCGTCGACGTCACGCGCCTCTACCAGGGACTCTACCTGTTGGAGCAACTCGCCGAGCTCGATCGGCCTATGGTCGTTGCATTGACCATGACCGATGCCGCCATTCGCCACCACATTCAGGTGGATACCGAAGAGCTCAGCAGGCGTCTCGGTGGAGCGCAGGTCTGCACGATCATCGCGCCCACGGGACACGGAATGCCTGCTCTACACAAGGCGCTGACCAACGCCTTGAGCGCTGAGCCGGGCAAGCATGCCGGCGTGAGCTTCTGGCCGAAACTGCGTGAGGCCGCGACAGACATCGCTGCGCAGATCGGCGATTTGGACGCGGCTGACTTGACGATCATCGAGATCGAGCGCGCGCTCATCGATAACGACCAATCTGCGCGGGAGAAGCTAGCGGCCGCCCTCGGCGACGGCGCCGAGACCATCGTCGAGAACACGCGCAAGCAGCTGTGCGGCGAGGAACCGCCACTGGCGGCAGAGGCGCGGGCGCGTTATCGATGGATTCAAGAGGTGCTACCAAGCATCCAAACCTCGACACCGCGCCAAACCCGGCTGGGAACGACAATCGTCGACTGGATTAACCGTCCATTTCCCGCCACGCTGCTTTTTCTGCTGCTCATGGCCGTCGTCTTTCAGGCTGTCTTCGCGTGGGCGACCCCGCTCATGAATTTGATCGATGCCGGCACGAGCGCGCTCGGCGGGCTTGTCGCAGCGACGCTGCCGGAGGGAATGCTCTCGAGTCTGATTGCCGACGGCATTATCGCTGGCGTCGGTAGCGTCATCATTTTTCTACCGCAAATACTGATCCTGTTTCTCTTCATCATTGTCATGGAGGACACCGGCTATCTCGCGCGTGCGGCCTTCCTCGTCGATCGCGCGATGCGCTCGGTCGGCCTCTCGGGCCAATCGGTGATTCCACTTCTCTCGAGCTTCGCGTGTGCGGTCCCCGCGATCATGGCCACGCGGGTTATCCCGAACCGGCGCGATCGAATTGCAACGATACTCGCAGCGCCATTCATGACCTGCTCGGCGCGTCTGCCGGTTTATGCGCTGCTCATCGCAGCGTTCGTGCCGAACAGTAGCGTCGGGCCGCTGAACTTGCAGGGGGTCGTGCTGTTCGGGCTCTACATGCTCGGCGTTTTCGGCGGGCTCACGACGGCCTTCATGCTGAAACGCACGGCGCTGAAGGGTCCCAAGCCCGCGTTCGTGCTCGCACTTCCCGAGTTTCACATTCCGAATCCCCGTACGGTTCTGATGAAGCTGCTCGATCGCGCACGCGTATTTCTTCGCCGCGCCGGGACGGTGATTTTCACCGTCGCCGTAATCGTCTGGGCACTCGCCTATTTTCCGCGCTCGGCTGATATCGAATCGCAGCGTCAAGTGGCCGAGTCGCAAGCGATCGCGACGTTAGCCGGCGAACCACTGGAAGCAGCGATCGCCGACATCGAGAACGAAGCGGCGGCCGCGCATCTGGCGCAAAGCTGGCTCGGACGGGCAGGCCGCTTCGTCGAGCCCGTATTCCTGCCACTCGGGTGGGACTGGCGCGTATCGGCTGCGGTCATCGCCGGTTTCCCAGCGCGCGAGGTCGTCGTCGCCGTGCTCGGGACGATCTACGCAGTCGGCGCGGAGGCCGAGGAGGCAACGCTTGCGGAGCGGCTCAGCGCAGCGCAGTGGCCCGATGGAAGCCCGATATACACGCTGCCGATGGTGCTCGGACTCTTGGTCTTTTATGCGTGGTGCCTGCAGTGTGCAGCGACGCTCGCAATCATCAAGCGCGAGACGAATAGCTGGCGGTGGCCGATCTTCGCCTGGAGTTACATGACTAGCGCCGGTTACCTGGGTGCACTCATGCTGTTTCAGCTGGGCACGGCTTGAGCTCGATCACGTTCGGGTCGTGCGCAAGCTGCCAGCGGCGAGCCCAGGACGGGAACTCAGCTGCGGAAACCGGCTTGCTGATGTAATAGCCCTGCGCCGATTCGCAGCCGAGATCTGTCAGGCGCTCGAGCAAGTCCGCCGTCTCGACGCCCTCGCCGACGACCCGTAGACCGAGCTTGTGTGCAAGCTCGATCGTCGCGCGAACGATCACGTCATCCTTTTGGTCGCCCATGTTCATGACGAACGACTTATCGATCTTTACTTCGTCGAGCGGAAGTCGCCTCAACTGTGTCAATGACGATTGCCCGGTACCGAAATCGTCGAGCGCCACGCCGAAACCGAGATCGCGAATACACTCGAGCACGGTCAAGGACAGCGAAACGTTGTGCATAATTGCGCTCTCGGTGACCTCGAGCGTGAGGTCCGACGCATGTAATCCATTGTCCTTGACCATCTCCATGAGAAAGTACGGCAGATATTCATCGAGCAGATCGTAAACCGACAGATTAACTGCAACGGTCAGCTGCAGACCGCCCTCTCGCCAGAGTCGGCACTGCCGCATAGCTTCCTTGGTGATCCAGCGCGTGAGATGGCCGATGACGCCGGCTCCCTCGATGACGTCGACGAAATCCGCGGGCTGCAATAGGCCGAGCTCCGAGTGCTCCCAGCGCACGAGCGCCTCGGCACCGATCACCGCATGCGTCGTACAGCTGATCTTCGGCTGAAGGAAGAGACAGAGCTCATCGTTGCGTACGGCAGCCGGGAAGTCGCCAATAATCTTCATCTGGCGCCGGTGCCGATCTTCGTCACCTGGCACAAAGACGGCGAAGGACTCCCGGCTCGTGACGGCGTTGGTTCTCGCAACAGCGGCTCGCCGCAGCAGATCTGGACCGTTGTCGCTGTGATCCGGGAATAGCGCTACACCCGCTGTGGCCCGTAGCGAGATGTTGGCGCCCGCGAGACTGACGCCAGCATGTAACAAATGGCCGAGGTGGTCGATCCAGCGCACGGCAGCATCGGGGTCTGCACCCTCGAGCGCGACGACAAATTCGTTGCCGCCCAGATGTGCAAGATACTGCCCATTGCGTAAGTTCTGATTGAGAATATCTGCGACGAGCTTGAGCACCTCATCACTGGCGCTGTGCCCGAGCGACGAGGCAATTCGATCGAACCGATCGATCGAGAAACTGATGACGGTGAGCGGGAGTTCGTGCGCGAGGCGCGGCTCGAGGAGCTGCAACAGGCGCTCGCGATTCGGCAGACCGGAGAGCGCGTCATGATAAGCCTGATGGGCGATGCGCTCCTCGCGCTCGGCGATGGCATGCTGCATCGCATTGAAGCTCCTTGCGAGCTCACCGAACTCGTCGGACTTCGGTACTTCGATGGGCTCCGAGTACACGCCTTCACGGAGCCGACGGGTCGCCGCAACGAGCCGGTACACTGGCTCGGTGACCGTACCGGCCAGCCAGTACGTCCCGGCAACGGCCAACAACAGAGATACGAGCGTCACGAAGAGCAAGATCGTTCTTATGCTTCGATAGCGAGCCATCGCATCGGCCAGAGACAGCTGCAGCGCGACCTGGACGTGAGCCGAGGCTGACGAGAACGGTCGCAGTACAGTCAAGTAGTCGGCGTCCGAGACAGCGAGCGTAGCGATGTTGGCCGATCCGAGTGGGATACGCTCGATCGCCCCGGTAAGCGCTGCTTGTCGGCCAGCAGGCAACGTCGACTCGAGTAATCGACCGGCTGCTCCCTCAGACCGATCGAGGAAACTCACGTCGAGCCCCGTCAAACCCTCGATTCGCGCAGCGAGCTCGCGGTCGAGCTGAAATCCCATGACGACCCACGCAACCGGAAGCGGCGCGCGCAAAGGCACGACGACCGACTGATATGGCACCCCATCGGCGTAGATGACGACATCCGTCGCGCCGACAGCTGGGCCGGACGTGACGAAATTAGCCAGACTCGTCAGTGCCTGCTGGCTTGGATCAACGCTAGAGTTCGCCAGGATGTTGCCGTCCAGATCCAGAAGCACGCCCATGTCCGCATCGACACGGCCACCGTGATTGAGGAGAACGGAGCGTATCGTCTGCGTGTCAGCGCTCGCTACGGCCTGCTTGAAACCGAAATCAGATACGAGGACGTCGACCGTGGTTCGCAGCTGCTCGGAGCGAGTGCGCATGAACTGGTCGAACACGCTGCCACCGATCGTCACGGTCTGCCGCGCACGTTGCTCGACATCGGTCTTTACGGCGTTGAGCACCGGCAGCAGCGTGAGCAACTGCGCGGATGTCACGAGCATCGCTGCAAGCGACAGGACGCGTTGCCTGAACGTATTTCGTGGCATCGATACTCGCAGCACTAGATTCAATTCGCACTATTCTGAGTAAGTCACTGATACTACTGACCATTCCAGACCGTATATGTGCGCTGGCTCACGGCCTGATCAACGCCACAGCCCTACTATCAGCACACGATCCTCGAATTCGACTTAACACCCAATGGATGCCTCGAACCAATCGCTCCGACCATGTGCCTGCCTGGCAGCACTTGCCGCGTGCGCCGGCTTGAGCGTAGAAGCTCAACCGGCAAGCCTCACCACGGTAATCAGCGACCGCAACGGGCACGCTGTCGAGGAAGTCGTCGTGTACGCGATCGCCGCTGACGGAGGCGCTTCCGCTCCGGTTACGGACTTCAGTGAGCCCCTGGTCATGAACCAACAATCCGAGCAGTTCAGGCCCCATATCCTCGTGGCCCAAACCGGCACCACGATCTCCTTTCCGAACGGCGATACCGTCGCCCACCATGTCTACTCGTTTTCCGAACCGAAGCGATTCGAATTACCGCTATACCAAGGCACAGCGCACCCACCGGTCACGTTCGACCGACCGGGAGTCATCGATGTCGGCTGCAACATTCACGATCACATGGAGGCCCATATCGTCGTCGTCGACACGTCCTACTTTGCGACGACCGGCGCGGATGGCCGCGCTGAGATCTCTAACCTGCCAAGCGGCAATTACACCGTACAAATTTATTCGCCACGCCTTCGCGCTGCGGACCATCCGGCGCCGCAGGGAATAGCCATCGCCGACAACAACGAAGCGTTACTGCAGATTCAGCTCGAGGCCCGGCTGCGTCCACCGCATTTTTCCGAAACCGAGAGCCTGAATTGGTCGCGTTACTGAGAGCCGTCGGCGCAGCACTGCTGATGGCCGGCAGCGCAAGCAGTGTGCTGCATGCTCAGGCACCCGCGGGAGAATCGCCCCAAAGCTGGCTCGTGCAGAGCAATGCGAGCTATGTCATGGTCGATTCCAACGAGACCGGCTGGCTCAACGGCGGCCTCGGCAAGCTGCGGCACGACGAAACCGACCCGAGCCTCTCTTTCGACCGTCTGTTGATCGAGTACCGCGGCGTGCTGACGCCGACGCTGCTGGCCCACGTCGTCATGGACTATACGCACGACGGTTCGTCGGGCTTCGATCTCCAGGAAAGCTACCTCGAGTGGCGCCCCGTGCCTCGCTCGCCGAACCGTCATCGGTTCAAGCTCGGCGCGTTCTATCCCCGGCTATCGCTCGAGAACGTTGCTTCCGGCTGGGAGACGCCCTTCTCCATCTCGTCCTCCGCGATCAATACGTGGATCGCGGAGGAGCTGAAGTTGCTCGGCATCGAATGGGCGCTGCAGCGCCGTCTCGGCGGGCCCGGATCGCCACACGAGCTCGAGCTCTTCGCCGCCTCGTACTACGGCAACGATCCCACGGGAACGCTGTTGGCATGGAAAGGCTGGGGCGTGCACGACCGTCAGACGCGCTGGAACGAGCAGTTACCGCTGCCGCCGACGCCTCAGCTAGAGGCCGGGACACGACTCCGTGAGAAGCAGGGCCCATGGGCGGAGCCATTTCTCGAGCTCGATCATGCGCCGGGATATCTCGCAGGCCTCGAGTGGCGCTACGCGCGTCGTGCGTCCGTCCAGATCGCTCGCTACGACAATCACACCGACCCGACGGTCAGCGCCAACGGCCAGTACGGTTGGGAGACCTACTTCGATCAGTTGGCACTGCAGGTCAGCCTGCCTTGGAACCTCGGATTCATGGCGCAGTGGATGACGGGTAATACGCAGATGGGAAATTTCATACCCATCTTTGGGTCGCGCGTGGTCAATAACGACTTCGAGTCCCACTACGTCCTGCTGACTCGTATGCAGAATGGCCACCGCTTCACCCTGCGCTACGACGACTTCTCAGTAGAGAACCTCGATGGTTTACCCATGGACGACAATGACGAGTCCGGCGATGCCCTGACGCTCGCGTACGTCTACGACTACGCCTCGAATCTGCGGCTTGCAGTGGAATGGTTGCGCGTTGACAGCGATCGTCCGGCGCGCGAGTACTTCGGCCTGCCGTCGAACTCGACCGAGACCGTCGTCCGGGTGCAGCTGCGCTGGCAACTGCTGAATCACGCCGACTGACTCCCCCGAGGCGATCCGACGCTGCGTACGGCCTGCGCCGGCAGTGGCGGCACTGCCCCATGCAACCACTGGATTCGGGCGCGCCTCGCGCCTAGACTAAGGCCCCGAACGGGAGGGGGAGATCAAGTGAGCCAGCGCGATGCCAAGCAGCTTTATTGGCGGGCGAACATACGCATCGTCGCGGCATGTCTCGTCGTCTGGTTTGTCGTGTCGTTCGGCTTCGGCATCTTGCTCTCCGGGCCGCTCGACCAGATCGCCCTGTTCGGTGTGAACCTCGGCTTCTGGTTCGCACAGCAGGGATCGATTCTCACCTTTATCTGCGTCATATTCTTCTACGCGTGGCGCATGAACCGGCTCGATCGCGAGCACGACGTCGACGAAGACTAGCAGGGACCGCTTTGACGCCATGGAATTGAAGCTCCTGACGTATCTGGTAGTCGGCGCCAGCTTCGTCGTCTATATCGGCATCGCGATCTGGTCCAAAGCCAAGGACACGGGCGATTTCTATGTCGCCGGCAAGCACGTGCACCCGGTCGCCAACGGCATGGCGACGGCGGCTGACTGGATGTCAGCGGCATCATTCATATCGATGGCTGGCCTTATCTCGTTTCTCGGCTACGACGGCTCGGTATACCTCATGGGTTGGACAGGCGGTTACGTGTTGCTCGCCCTGCTGCTAGCGCCATACCTGCGAAAGTTCGGCAAATTCACGGTTCCCGAGTTCATCGGAGAACGTTATGACTCCCGGCTGGCACGCATCGTTGCGGTAATCTGCCTCGTCTTCATCTCCTTCACTTACGTCGCCGGGCAAATGCGCGGCGTCGGCATCGTCTTTTCGCGATTTCTCGAAGTTCCGATCGGCGTCGGGCTCGTTATTGGTATGGGAATCGTATTCGTCTACGCCGTGCTCGGCGGCATGAAGGGCGTGACCTATACGCAAATCGCTCAGTACTGCGTCCTGATATTCGCCTATACGGTACCAGCCGTGTTTATCGCGCTGCAGATCACCGGCACGCCCATCCCGCAGATCGCGTTCGGCAGTACCGTGCAGGGCGACTCTCTCTATCTGCTGCAAAAGCTCGACGAGGTCGTGACGGCACTTGGCTTCCCGGCCTACACGAGTGGAACCAAGAGCACGATCGACGTTTTCTGTATCACGGCAGCGCTCATGATCGGCACAGCGGGCCTGCCACACGTGATCGTACGCTTCTTCACCGTGCCGAAGGTTCGCGACGCGCGCTACTCGGCCGGCTGGGCGCTGCTCTTTATCGGGCTTTTGTACCTAACCGCACCAGCCGTCGGCTCAATGGCGCGATTGAACCTCACAGAAACGATTCAGATCGGCGAAGTCGGCGATCCACAGGGCAACCTCGCCTACGAGGATCGGCCGAGCTGGTTCCGCACGTGGGAAGCGACCGGCCTACTGCAGTTCCAGGACTACAACGACGATGGCCGGATTCAGTATTACAACGATCAGAATCCGGTATTTTCCCAGCGAGCCATCGGTTACGGCTGGCGCGGCAACGAGCTGCGCGTCGATCCCGACATCATGGTGCTCGCTAACCCTGAGATCGCCCGGCTTCCTCAGTGGGTCATCGCGCTGGTCGCTGCGGGGGGTATTGCCGCGGCGCTGTCGACTGCCGCGGGACTATTGCTCGTGATCTCAGCTGCTGTATCCCATGATCTGCTCAAAGGCGTCTTCGCACCGGGCATCTCGGAGCGCACGGAACTCATGGCCGGACGAATCTCCGCGGCCTTCGCCATCCTCGTTGCCGGCCTGCTCGGCTACTATCCACCAGCCTTTGTCGCGCAGGTCGTCGCGTTCGCGTTTGGTCTCGCAGCGGCATCGCTATTCCCGGCGATATTTCTCGGCATCTTCTCCAAGCGCATCAATAAGCAAGGGGCCATTGCCGGAATGCTCGTCGGCCTGGTCTTCACGTACGGCTACATCGAATTCTACAAGGGCCTGTTTCTACAGTGGCTCGGTGCGCCCTGGGGCGAGGACATCGCGACGAGCTGGCTGTTCGGCATCTCGCCCGAGGGTATCGGCACGATCGGCATGTCTTTGAATTTGATCGCCGCCATCGTAGTGAGCCGCCTCACGCCAGCGCCTTCGGCCGAGGTCGAGGCGCTCGTCGATCGGATCCGTTACCCGCGTATCGCCGAGTGACCACCGGATCGCTGCGTCGATTCCGCATTCCTCGCCCGCCAACAATCCACAGAATCTGTGGATAAGTCTGTGGAGAATCGCCTGGGTTTTCTCCCCCGGGGCTTGCAGCTCAACACATCATGTCAGATTGATTAAAAAAACATCAAATTTTGAATACGCATAAATATCAATAGCTTGAATGCTATTTGGAGAAGGTAACGGGAGGAGCTCACGCCAACCCGGCAGATCTCGGTCGACCGAGTCCGCGAGGCTCAGAAGATGTGCAAGTTCGAGGGGCGCCTAGCGGTGCCGGAGCTCGATCGCCGTGTCTCTTTCGTCTACACCAGGCTGGTACCAGACGGAAAAATCGGCCTGCGCGATCTCAAAATCACGCTTGGGATCGCTACTGGAAAGCTCAAATGCGTCGAAACCGACGCGCACCATGAAATGCAGCTGCTCGAGCAGCACATCGCCGACGGCGCGGATTTCCCCCGCGTAGCCGTACTGCTCGCGCAGCAGCCGCGCATAGGAGTACGCCCGCCCGTCACGGAATGCCGGAAACTCCAGCGCGACAACCGCGAGATGCTCGAGATCCTCGGCGATGAGCTCCGGCGGCTCGTCACTCTGGAGCCTGACTCCGACGAGACCTTCACGTTGCGTGAGCCGGTCCCGATCGGCCCGCCAGCGGTCCAGCGTGACGATGACATCCATGCCCGCAGGCAGTTCGTCCTCAGCACCGATCGAAACAAATGTCTCGTCGCTGGGCGCCCCGTTCCTGATTAGCGTCTTCACGCCGCAGCCCTCGACGCGGGCTCGCCGTAGACGGCCTGCTTGAACGGCTCTATGCCGACGCGCCGGTAGGTGTCGAGAAACCGCTCGCCATCCATACGCAGACTGAGATAGGTCTCGACGATCGCCTCGATAGCTGCAGGCACTTCGGCCTGTGCGAGCGCCCGGCCGAGACGATCGCCCAACGATGCGCCCTCATCGGACGCGCCGCCGAGCGTGAGCTGGAAGAACTCCTCGCCACGCTTGTCGACGCCGAGGATGCCGATATTGCCGACGTGGTGGTGGCCACAGGCATTCATACACCCGGAAATATTGAGGGTCAGGTCGCCGACGAGCGCGAGCTTGTCCACGTCGACGAAATGCCGGCTGATATCCTCGGCAACAGGAATCGAACGAGCGTTCGCAAGACTGCAATAATCGAGCCCGGGGCAACTGATGATGTCGGTGAGCTGGCCGATATTCGACGATGCCAGACCCAGAACGTCGAGCGCACGCCAGAGTTCAAATAGCTCGCGCTGTTCGACGTCTGTCAGGACGAGGTTCTGTCGGTGGGTAACGCGAACCTCGCCAAAGCTGTAGCGATCGGCCAGCTCCGCGACGGCATCCATTGAATCGGCGTCGAGATCGCCCGGCGGGCGGCCCAGACGCTTAAGCGAGAGATTGACGATGCTGTAGCCCGGCACCTTGTGCTCCTCGACATTCGTGGCGCACCAGCGGTCGAACGCGGGCTCCTCGGCTCGCAACCGCTCGAGTTCTGCGCTCGCATCAGGCAGCAGGTCGGTATAGGGCGGCGGGGCGAAGTGCGCGCTTACCCGGTCAAGTTCCTCCGGCGATACCTTGAGGCGGCTGTCGCGGATGCGCTCCCATTCATCGTCGACGAGCTCGCGATATCTGTCGATTCCAAGCTGATTGACAATGATTTTGATGCGCGCTTTATGAATGTTATCGCGGCGGCCCTGCATGTTGTACACGCGAAGAATGGCTTCGACATAGGACAGCAGATTCTCCGGCTCGAGCCACTCGCGAATCGTCTTGCCGATGACCGGCGTGCGGCCCTGGCCACCGCCCACGAGCACCTCGAAGCCTGGCTCACCGGCCTCGTTCAGATGCATGCGCAAACCGATATCGTGCAGCGCCACGGCCGCACGATCGTGCGGCGAACCCGTCAGGGCAATCTTGAACTTGCGCGGCAGATACGAGAACTCCGGGTGCAGTAGCGAGTACTGCCTCAACAGCTCGCTGTACACGCGCGGGTCGACGAGCTCATCGCGAGCCCTGCCAGCGTACTGATCGGCCGTGATGTTGCGCACACAATTGCCCGACGATTGAATTGCCGTCATCTCGGCCTCGGCAAGCGCCTCGAGGATATCGGGCGTGTCCTCGAGCTTTACCCAATTGAATTGGATGTTCTGGCGCGTCGTGAATTGGCCGAAGTCCCGATCGTAGGTTCTGGCAATATGCGCCAGCTTGCGAAGCTGCTCCGACGAAAGGGTCCCGTACGGGACGTTGACGCGCAACATGTAGGCATGCAGCTGCAGGTAGAGGCCATTCATGAGCCGCAGCGGCTTGAACTGGTCCTCGTTGAGCTCGCCGTTCAGCCGTCGCTCCACCTGGCGGCGAAACTGCGCGTTCCGCTCGGACACGAGCCGGTGATCGAATTCGTCGTACCGATACATTCTCGCCGATCCCCTAACGTACTGTCGGGTCCGAAACCGTTGGCCCAAATGCTCGGATCGACTCGCGCAGCTGCAACGGACGCCGGCGCCCATCCTCGATGACGACGTCAATCAGATAGGGATCGACAACGATACCCGTCTCAACCGCGCGCTCGGCGTGCTCGAGCAGCTCGACTTGTAACGCGTCGGACTCGATGACGAGCCCGTTTTGGATCGATTCGACCCAACGATCGTCTTCGGCGAGGAAAACGACGCGTCCATCGGTGAGGCGGTTGGCAACGATCATCTGCACTCGTAATAGTCTTCGAACGGTTCTGAAGCCCCGCCGCAGCGGGGGCCGCGTACCAGCGCCGGGCGGACAAACACCAGCCGCGGCGGTAGGTCTCGGGCAACTAAGGATACACAGCGCGCGTGTTGCCGTTATATCAATCCCGCACAACAATATGCGCGAAACCGACTATCAAAAGTCTCTGGTTTATCAGTCGACTAGGCGGGTTTCGTCGCCGCGCTCACCACGGTAGCGGATAGCCATCCGCGTGCCAGAAAGACCCGGTGTCCGTGAGCGTCAACCGGTCCATGAGCGCGACGAGCTCGCGGCCCGCCGCGGCCGCCTCCTTGCTGCCCCCGCCGCCCGTCATCGCGGTTCTGACGTATCCGGGGTGAAGCAGAAATACCGCGATTCCCCGGCGCTTGAGCTCGTGGGCCAGATTCACCCCCGCCATATTCACCGCCGCCTTGGACATTCTGTAACCGTAATGGCCACCGGAGCTGTTGTCCGCCAACGACCCGACGCGGCTCGAGACGATACCGACTTTGCTGCCACGCCCCAATAAGCTCGACAGCGCGAGCGTCACGCGCAGCGGGCCGAGCGCGTTGATCTCGAATTGCCGGCGGATGCTGTCCTCCCAGCCGCGCTCACCGAGCGTCTCGGGCTGGAGGATACCGGCATTGTTGATGAGCATGTCCAGAGACTCGGGCCCGACCGCGTGAGCAAGATGCTCGACTCCGCCAGGCTCACCGAGGTCGATCGCTACCACGATGCGGGCGCCC
>JAOTTJ010000336.1 GCA_029864465.1 Gammaproteobacteria bacterium
CATCACAGCAACGTGATATTCGATCGCGACACGGAGATCACGATCCGCGGCGCGGTCACTCGTTATATCTGGCGTAACCCGCACGTTTACCTCTATGTCGAGGCGCCGAACGCGGCTGGTGGAACGAGTGAGTGGCAGATCGAGGCCGATCCTACCCCGATCATGGCGCGCAGCGGCTGGGGGCCAGGTTCACTGGCGCCAGGCGACCCCGTGATTGTTCGCGGGCATCCGGATCGTACGCGCCCCGACGAGCATGCGCTGCTGATCTCTCTCGCAGCAGCAGACGGTGCGCTGCTGACGATGCGCTCCGGTGGCCGCGACGCACCAGCCGCGGCTGAGAGCATCGCCGGGACCTGGGATGGCGTGCGCGGTTCCTTCACGCGGACATTCAACTACGGTCGACTGACCGAGAAAGGCCGGGCCGCACAAGCGGCATACGATGAGTCGATGAATCCGGTCATCGACTGCATCCCGTTTCCGTTGCCGACGATCGTCAGCGCACCGTATATGAGCGAGGTCGAGGTTCTCGACGACCGCATTCTCATTCGCACGGAGTTCTACAACGTCGAGCGCACGATCTGGATGGACGGTCGCGGTCACCCCGACAACGGCGAGCGCACGAATCAGGGCCACTCGATTGGCTGGTGGGAGGGAGACGTGCTCGTCGTCGATACGACGTTGTTTACGGAATACCGCGCCGGGAACCGCAGTGGAATCCCGTCGGGATTTCAAAAGCACGTCGTCGAGCGTTTCAGCCTGAGCGAGGATCGCACGCAGCTCAACGTCGATTACGTCGTCGAGGACCCCGAGTACATGATCGACCCGATGACGGGCAGCATTTTCTGGGACTACGCGCCGGACCGTGAGATCGAGCCTTTCGGGTGCGATGAGGACAATGCGCGGCTTTATGCGATCGATTGATTTTGCGGGACGCGGCGTAGGAATCGACTTTAGACTGACGCCCGGCGTATTAGAGACGATACCGAGAATATAGATTATAAAAACTATATAACCATCTGATAAATAATAATTAATATTCGCCAAGTCACGATGATTACTTAAGGGCGCTTGCGGACGCGTACTTTCGGCAGGGGGGGGTAGTGGGATGGGGACGGTAACGCGCAGATCGTGTCGGCTGGGTTGCGCACACCCGGCGATTCTCGTGCCGCTGCTACTGGCTGCGACGATCCCGGCTATGACCTTTGCCCATCACTCTCGAGCCGAGTTTGCCGGCGGCGCGATTCAGGAGATCGAAGGCGAGGTCGTCGAGTTTATCTTTAGAAACCCCCACGTCAGGCTCAGGGTCAGAACGCGGGCCGTTGACGGTTCTACGGCGGTCTGGGAACTCGAAGCCGGCGATGCCGGGACCATGTCCCGTCGCGGCCTGACGGCCGACCGAATTCAGCCGGGCGATCAGGTCAGGGCGGCGGGCCTTACCTCGGAACGCCGTGAGCACTTGTTGTCGCTCGAGCACGTGTTGCTGAGCAGCGGACTCGAAATGGTTTTCGGTGCCCGTGAACCGCGCTGGTCCACTGAGTTCGTCGGCGGCAATCAACGGCGGGGTGCGGCCGTCGCGGCAGCAGGGCCCACTGGAGAAGGACTGTTTCGTGTCTGGTTCCGCATGGCCGGAACGCCGTACGAGGTACTCGAGGAACCGCCGTTGACGGCCGCGGCACGAGCCGCCTGGGAAGCCTACGACCCGCTGCGTGATGATCCCGTGCTCGACTGTGTGTTACCGGGCATGCCGCGTGTAATCACGATGGCGGGCTCGCGCCCGATCGAGTTCGAGCAGCGCGGTGAGGACATCCTGCTGCGCTCGGAGAATTTCAATCTCACGCGCGTCATACATATGTCTGAGGATTCAGCTAGCGACGAGGTGGCTGCGACGCCGTTGGGTTACTCGCGCGGGCGCTGGGACGGTAATGCGCTGGTTGTGACGACGAACCGCATCGGCTGGCCGTTCTTCGAGCTACCGCCGCTCTACGGCGTTCCGCAGAGCGAGGAGATGGAGATCGTCGAGCGCTTCACGCTGGAAGGGAACGAGCTCGTGTACGACTTTCGGGCGTACGACCCCGTGAACTTCACGCAGCCCATCGAGGCAAACGGCTATTTCATTTGGCGCTGGCAACCGGGTATACGTATCCGGACCAATGAGTGTGAGCCCTACGGTGGGCTGGAAACCGGGAACTGAGCGCCCAGCAAGAGTCCTATAGAGAGCGCTCTGTAAGTCGTCAGAATCAGTCGACGGCAAAACAGTAGAACAAGCCGACGCCGCCCGAGCTGACGAGGTCTTCCTGGCTGCAGCCCGTCGTCGCGTGCGATGAATTCCACGACTGATTGCCATTGCCGATGCGATCGGAATGACCAACCTGAGCGGCACCGTCGTCATTACTCGTCCAGTTGTTACAAGTGCGGTCCTCGCCAGGCGGAAAAGCCGTTCCATCGGTTTGTGATCCCGTCAGGATGTCATGACGCAATGGCATCGGGTCGCCGATGCCGTTGACGAGCTCACCGTTCTGCGTGAGAGCGAATTGCTTGCTCATGTTGCTGCCGCGCTGGGCCTCGAGCAGCGTGTCGCCGTGAATCTGCGACTTGATGAGCGGGCGGCGGAGCCGGCGTTCGAGGTAGTCGAGAATTCTTTCTTTTGGGTGATACCATGGCCCGTCACCGATACGGTCGCGTGCGTTGACGGCTGGTTGGCCGGGCCTTGCTTGTGTGCTGAGATAGGCGCGCCAGGTCTTTTCGCCCGCGCCGACAGCCGCAGCAAGCCTCTGGCAATGCATGTCCGCGCCTTCTAGCCCGCCGAGGTTGCCGCCGTCGCCGATCGGCTCGCTCGTGACGAAAAATGTCATGAAGCTCGAGGGGATGTCATCGGACGCCGGGATGGCGTCATCAGGAAGCTGCGCGACGGCGGCGGTCGAAGTTGCGACGAAGGCGAACGAACCTGCAATCATCCAGAGAATAGTTTTCTTCATGTGTCCGCTCAGTCGATCGCAAAGCAGTAGAACATACCGACGCCGTGGGTTCTGACCAGTGCACGTTGACTGCAACCGGTCGTGCCGTGTGAGGAGTTCCAGGAACCGTTGCCGCCACCGTTGCGGTCGGGGAAGCCGATCTGCACGTTCGGCTTGCCTGCTCCAGCGCCCATCCGGGGGCCTACGCCCGGTGCTGGTTCCGCATTGCTGGTCCAGTTGTCGCACGTATAGTCCATGTCCGGCGGGTAGGCGGTCCCGTCGGGCTGGGAGCCCGTCAGGACCTCGTGGCGGTTGGAGTAGGGGGTCGTGCGCACGTAGTCCCAATCGGTGTCCCGCGCGTCGGGATAGTCGTTGAGTCCGGGCACGATCTGACCTTTCTCCGTGAGTCCCGATCGCTTGTGCAGGTTGTTACCGAGCCGCGCGAGCTCGAGCGTATCGCCATGCAGATGGGCGACATCGCGCGCGATCATGACGCCGTTGACGTTGTACCACGGCCCCGTGCCGATACGATCGCGTGCATTGACGGCGGGTTGCCCAGGTCTCGCTTGCGTGCTGAGATAGGCGCGCCAAGTTTTCTCGCCTGCGCCGACGGCAGCGGCGAGCCTCTCACAGTGCGCATCGGCACCGGCGAGTCCACCG
>JAOTTJ010000337.1 GCA_029864465.1 Gammaproteobacteria bacterium
GCCGAGCGTATCGAGCAGACAGTAGTGCGCTGTGTCTCTCGCCGTCGCGCCGATCGGCACGAACTCCGACACGTACGTGGCAATTCGAGCCAGGAGCGCGTCGGGGGCCGGGCGCTCGGCGGCACGAGTTCCGATATGAGCCATCGAAGCCCCAGGAGCCAATATTGTCGACAATACTGCCAATCTTCGTTAAGAATGGCAATTTAATAACGCTTACATAGCAGAATTTGTCGACAATCAGGCGCGGACTTCTCTCGTCTCGCTGACGAGGCCAGTCTCAGCCGAGATGCGGTGCAGTAGATAGATCGGTCGTCCCTGAGCCTCGTTCTCGTCGATGCCCCTGCGAACATCCACGGCGATACTCGGCATGATGCGTGCCTGCGTGCCGGCCCACTCGCGTTCGACGAGCCAATGCACGTGGCCGCAGAGAAGCCCGACGGTCTGCGGGTGGCGGGCAACGATCTCCTCGAGCGCCTGGCGTTCTCCGGTGTGGCGGTAGCCGCCGACGAAATGGTCGCCGACGTCGAAAGGCGGATGGTGAATGAACAACAGCGTCGGGCGGTCCGGTTGCTCGCTCAGCACGGCATCGAGCCGCGCCTGGCGTTCACTGCAGAAGCGGCCTTTGCGCTCACCGGACGCCGTCGAGTCGATCGCGACGAGGCGCACGTCGTGCTCATCGATCTCGTAGTGCAGGAAGTCACCCGATGCAGGCAGATAGCGCTGGTCCGAGAAGGCGGCACGCAGCGTATCGTTGTCATCGCGGTTGCCGGGCACGACGTAGAGCGGCGCCTCCAGCGGGGCTAGCAGCTCGCGCAGCCTCGCATACTCATCCGGTTGACCGTGTTGCACGGTATCGCCCGTGAAGACGACGGCATCGGGGCGCTGCGCATTGACGTCAGCGACAGCACACCGCAGGCAATCCGCCCGCAGCGCCGCGGAGGACTCCTCGGAATCGGGTGCCAGTATGTGCGTATCGCTGATCTGCGCGATGAGCATGACGGAAAGAAGCGGACAGTCTAGCTAGACCGTGCGGTCAGAGCGGACGAGCTGACCGCGCCTCCCTAGTCGATGATGTTGTGCATGGGGGCCTTCTCCATCGCCCAGTCGCCGGACTCCCGGTCGCGGCTGGACAGCGTCAGGCAATGCCAATCCTCGTCGTCGAGCTTCGGATGGTCACCGCGATAGTAATACCCCGGCCAACGCGTTTCTTTGCGGAACAATGTGTGATGCGCCACGCATTCGGACGCTAGCACGCGATGGTGCAGTTCCCAGGCACGCTGCAGCTGATGCAGGTCCTCGGCGCCGAGATACTCGATATCTTCCTTGAGCATCTCTAGTAGGTCGAGTCCGCGAGTGAGCAACGGTTCATTCGTGATGTAGTTCGCACTGATTCCGCCGACGTACTCGTCCATGAGCTTCTCGAGCCGCTGAAGCCCGTGCATCGGCAGCAGGTAACTCGGCGATACCGTGCCGGCGACGATCTCGTTGCGACCGACGGCATAGTTCTCGAGCGGCTTGAACACCGTCTTCTTGAGATCTTCGTACTCCTGCTCGCTGACCTCGGGGCTGTCGCCGCCCAGATCTTTAATGTAATTGACCGCAGCCTTAGCCGCGAGGCGGCCTTCGGTAAACGATCCCGATGAGAATTTGTGCGCCGAACCACCGATCGTATCGCCGGCACCGAACAACCCGTCGACGGTCATCATGCGGTTATAGCCCCACTGGTAGTCGTCGGGAGCAATATCCTCCGGCCCACTCGCCCAGGCACCCGAGCACGTCGCATGCGAGCCCATGACGTACGGCTCGGATGTCGTGAGCTCGGGATTCGTGTACTTCGGATCGATGTTCTGCGACGCCCAGACAACGGCCTGGCCGATCGTCATGCCGAGGAAATTCTCCCAGCCGACGGTTTCCTTGTGCGGATCCTGGAAGGCTTCCTTCGTGACCATGCGGATCGGGCCGCGGCCGGCTTTGACTTCCTCGAGAAACGCGTGGTTTCGCAGACACGTCGGCACCGGGTGGCGATCGACGTAATCTCCAACAAGCGACTTGGTGTTCTCATACCACGTCGACTCGTACTCTTTCCCGTAGGCGTTTTCTGTATACGTCTTCAGATGCAGGAAGTAGGCGCCCACCGGGCCGTAACCGTCTTTGAAGCGCGTCAAAACGATACGGTTCTCCATCTGCGTCATCTTCGCGCCGGCAAGAATCGGCAAAGCATAGGCCGAGGCGCTGCTCCACGGGGCGTACCACGTCCTTCCCATACCCTCGCCCACCGCGCGGGGCTTGAAGATATGTGACGCACCACCGGCGCAGACGATCACGGCCTTCGCACGAAAGACGTAGAAATCGCCAGTCCGGACGTTAAAACCGACAGCCCCGGCGACGCGGTTGGCTTTCGTCTTGTCCATGAGCAAGTGGGTCACCATGATTCGGTTGTAGACCTCGGTGGCAGCCTTGCGCGCGGCTTCGGCGACGATGGGCTTGTAGCTCTCGCCGTGAATCATGATCTGCCACTTGCCCTCGCGCTGATACCGCCCGGTTTCCGGGTCACGCATCATCGGCAGGCCCCATTCCTCGAATTTGTGCACGCAGGAGTCGACGTGGCGGGCGATGTCGTAGCCCAAGTCCTCGCGCACGAGGCCCATGAGGTCGTTGCGCGCGTAGCGCACATGATCCTCGGGCTGATTCTCATCCCACTGCATGCCCATATAGCAGTTGATCGCGTATAGGCCTTGTGCAACAGCGCCGCTACGCTCGATGTTCGCCTTCTCGACGCAGACGATGTTGAGATCACGGCCCCAGTATCGCGACTCGTACGTCGCGCCGCAGCCGGCCATGCCGCCGCCGATCACGAGGATATCGGAATCGACGAATATGGTTTTTCTTTTCGAGAACAGACCCATCAGCTCGCTCCTTCCTTGCGCTTGTCGACGCTCAAGACCGGCAGCGCTTCGATATTGAGCGCCTCCGGCTCATGCGCGAGCTCCTGAGTCTTGAGCGCCTCCTGGCTCGGCGCGTCATAGTCGGATGGCGACTTGATCGAGTCCCAAGGTGTCGTGCGAATCGGAGAGACAAAGTTCTTCTCGGTGCCGTTACGAAATTTCAGCTTCCAGGAGATGGTCCCCTTCTCTTCTTCTCGGAGCACTCGCACGCTGTGGCCCAACGGGGCGAAATCGGAATAGCCGCGCGCATCGATTGCATTCTGCGGGCATGCTTTTACGCACGAATAGCATTCCCAGCACATGTTCGGCTCAATGTTCAGCGCACGCCGATAGGTCTTATCGATGTGCATGATGTCGGAAGGGCAGATATCCACACAGTGCCCGCAACCGTCGCAACGCGTCATGTATACAAAAGTCGGCATGGTATTCCGTTCTCCTTGAAGTCTCTTAGACCCGCGACGGGTTGATCAATAATGTCTGGGCTCGGTTCGCGCGGTGCCGAACTGCGCCGGCTCGTCGGCGGGCGGCGGCAGATTGCTGCGCGTGCCGTTCGCCTCCGCCATGCGCTTCTCGAGGGCTGCCGCCGGCTTGAAAAACATGTGCGCGAACTTCGACCACGGTACCGAGCCGAACAGCACGGT
>JAOTTJ010000338.1 GCA_029864465.1 Gammaproteobacteria bacterium
CTCTATGAGCAGCTCCGTTTCGCGACGCATGGCGCGGCGCAGGTTCTCGTCGAAATTCGGAAACGTTGCCACATCGGGCCGCGCGCTCTGCAGATTGCGCAGATAAAGCCACTGACCCGCGAAATTGTCGATGAATGCATCGGCGCGCGGATCCGCGAGCATGCGCCGCACTTGGCGCTCGATCTCTGCCGGTTCGCGAAGCCGCCCCTGCTCGGCGACGCGCAACAAGTCGTCATCGGGCAGGCTGCTCCAGAGAAAGAACGACAAGCGTGACGCGAGCTCGAGTTCCGAGATTCGATAGGGCGAACCCGGTGCGACGTCAGCCGGGTCCCGCTCGATTCGGAACAAGAACTCGGGACTCGTGAGTAACCGTTTCAGCGCGAGCTGGATTCCCGCGTCGAAGCCGCGGTCCTCGTAGCCAAGGCGATAAAAGCTCAGCAAAGCCTCTACGTCGGCCTCTCCGACAGGACGCCGGTAAGCGCGCCGCGCGAGTCTCGAGAGTATGCTGGCAGCACAACTCTCGGACGCCCCGTCATTGCCGTCGGCTGGCGGCCGGCAGATGAATACACGCTCGCGACTCGGCGTGTCGCCCGGGCCCGTGGCATCGAAGGGGCCGCTGATCTCGACGCTGCGCAGATACGAGCCCTTGCGACCCTCGGGAATATTCAGCCCCCTGGGATACGGCCTAAGAAACGGCAAACGCGCCGTCTCGTCGAGCGCCGCAGTCCGGCCCAGGAACGTGACGATGACCTCGTGCCGTCCAGCCGTTACCGGCACGCGCACTGCCCAGTCTTGGTCCGCACGGTTGCGAAGGCGCTGCTCGTCCGCAGGCAAGCGATCCGGGGGAGGAATTTCTCCCGACGAGCCTGGCTCGTCGAGCGGTGGTCGCGGCAGTGGGGTCGCACCCTCGAGCGTGAATAGACCGACACGCTCGCGATCGATGCTGATCTCCAGATGCTGCGGCTCCGCATAGATCGGCATGCCCTCATTCAAGTTACGTGCGAGCTCGGCAGAGATGACGTACTCGGCGTCGCGCGGGAACGTGTAATCGATGGCGATGCCACCGCGCGTGCCAAAAGGCAGGCCCGGCAGGCGGCTCTCCTGCGAGCGATCGTCGGGAACGTGAAAGTAGTCGATGGCCGCAAACGGCGACGCCGTGCCGACAGCAAGCCGGCTGACCTTGTCGGCGGCATCGAGATAGCGCTCGAGCAGCGTCGGAGAGAGCTTGAGCACGCCCGCGATATTGTCGAAGCCATAGCTTCGATCGTCGGCTGGCAGCAGGTCCGAAACGTCGACTTCGAGCGCCAGCAGGTCGCGCACCGCATTGCGGTATTCGTTGCGATTCAGACGATGAAACGGCACGGTGCGTCCCGGATTCGGCGCCCTGGCCGCGGCACGATCGAGCTCGCTCTCTAGCCAGGACGCGAATGCCATGCGCTGCTCGGGCCCGGGTCGAGGCCCGTCCGGCGGCGGCATCATGCCGGCGCGCAGCTTGCGCACGACCTTCTCCCAGACCTCGGCATCAATGGCCACGTCGGACAGATCACGCGACTCGAGAGTCAGCTCGCCGGTGCGTTCGAGCTCGTTATGACAGTCGGTACAGAAGTCGGAGACCGTCGTGCGATGCTCGGCCACGAGATCCTCTCGCGACGTCCCGCAAGCCGCGAGCACGAGCGTCGCAACTGCCAGCATCGCAGGCCTAGCTTGGCGACATAGGCATGGACCGTCCACAGACGCTATCGACAACGTCGTCTCCCCGCTGAGTCGCGACCGCGTAGCCGCGCGACGACCCTTACTGTAGCCCGGCAGAGGGGGTGAGGTCGAGCAAAAAGCCTAGTAGTTGGAGCGCTGTCGTGTTCCGGCTAGGATGTCGCTGACAAAACCCTCTTGGACAAGCTCGATGACACGACGAAGCGCCTGGTATCTACTTGGTTTGACGGCCGCATGGCTCCTAACCGGCCCGATTGCGGGCGCGCAACCGGCACAGGACCTGCCGTTGCCGCGGCTTTACGTGCTCGAAGGCGGCGTTCTCGTCTCCGACCCGGGCAGCTATCAGCTTCGCGAGGACGAGGTCGCATCGACCGAGCTCTCGATCGCCGCCTATCTGATTGTGCATCGGAACGGCGTCTTGATTTGGGACACGCTCGGCATCGCCGACGAAGAGCGCATTCCCGAAGGCACCGGCGCCGAGCAGACGATCATCCGCTCCGATCGGCAAGAGCGACACGTCACGCTCGGCCCGCCACTGCTCGAGCAGCTCGCCGAGATCGGTTATGCGCCGAGCGACGTCACACATCTCGCGCTGTCGCATTTCCATTGGGACCACACGGCCAACGCGAACGCCTTTGCTGACGCGACCTGGCTCGTGCACCCGGTCGAGCGCGACAGCATGTTCTCGGGCTCAGCAGGCGGCAGCGCTCGACCGGCGACCTACGACCAGCTCGAGAACAGCGAGACGATCCTCGTGACGGCCGACGAGCACGACGTGTTCGGCGACGGCACCGTCATTCTCAAGGCCGCCCCGGGCCATACGCCGGGCCACCAGGTGCTCTACGTGAATCTGCCGCGCACGGGCGGCGTCGTCCTCTCGGGTGATCTTTACCACTATCCCGAGGAGCGAAGCCTGCACCGCATGCCGGTGAACGAAGAGCGCGGCGGCGCCACGGGTCCTTCGCGGCAGGCCGTAGAAGCTTTCCTCGAGCGCAAGCAAGCCGAGCTTTGGATCGGCCACGACCTGATCGCGCACCGCAATCTCAACAAGGCACCGGCCTACTACGACTAGCCGTCGCTCAGGTTTGCGTCGCCTCGGCAGTCCGCAGCGCGTGCGGCTCGGCGTCGTCGCGACGCCACGGCGCCGCTCAGCGCAGATGCGGAGGGAAACGCGCGGGGTTCGGATCGAGCTGCACGCCGAAGGTGTTGATGGCCATCGAAAACATGCGATAGCCTCCGATGGCGATGAGCATGTCGAGCAGTTGCTCGGTGTCGAGCGCCGCAGCGAGCGCGCCCCAGGTTTCATCGGAGACGACATCGTCGCGGTAGATCTCATCGGTTGCACGCAACAAGGCCTGCTCGACGGGATCGTCGTTAGGATGCTCGGGTCCGGCCACGATGCGCGCGAGGTCCGCGTCGCTCATGCCGACGTTGCGACCGATGCGCGAGTGTGCCGCCCATTCGTACTCGGAGCGACACAAGACGCCTATCCGGATCAGCAAAACCTCGCGGTACCAGTCCGATAAAGTCGTGGCGTCGCGGATGTGCTCGGACACCCGCCGGCGCAGCCGGTCCATGGTCAGGTTCTGCACATAGGTCCCATAGACGTTGGCGACACGGCGACCCGAATCGCTCGGATCGAGCAACTCGCGAACCGCCGCAGTCCATTCTTCGCGTGGCAGCGGCGCGATACGCGGGGCCTTGTCGATGAGGCGCTGGTTGGTCCATTTGGCGCTGACCGTATAAGGCACGCCGTACGGGAGGCGATCATCGAGCTCGGGCTCGATCTCGACCCCCAGCGAGTTGACGGCTCCGGCGATCATCGTGAACTCGCCGACCGTAAAGACCAGATCGATGAGCTGTTCGGTA
>JAOTTJ010000339.1 GCA_029864465.1 Gammaproteobacteria bacterium
CGGCAGAGATTACCATGAGCTGTTCCATGCGAGGCGATCCTGGCAGTCGTGGCGGGGTCTGCAGTGTACCGCGATCCGAGAAGCTAGCCCAAAATCGGCCAGTGCTGACAAGGGCTCGTTGCACGCCGCCTGTAGTCCCATGAGCTCGCCCATGCGAGTTGCGTGACCTCATGGGCGCCAGTACCATCGCGGCCTAACGAAGGGTCAGGATGACTAGATGTTCGAAGGCAGCACCGTCGCTCTAATCACGCCCATGAGCGCTGACGGGCAGATCGATTATGGTGATCTGGGTGCGCTGATCGACTTCCATGTCAGCGCAAGTACTGAAGCGCTGGTCATTGCCGGGACGACGGGGGAGTCGGCGACGCTCGCCAAGCACGAGCATATCGATCTCATCTCTCGGGCCTGTGAGCTCGCGGATGGACGCATTCCGATCATCGCCGGGACCGGCTCGAACTCGACGGCGCAGACGCTCGATCTGTCAGTTACCGTCGACGCACTGCCGGTAGCCGGCTTTCTCGTCGTGACTCCGTACTACAACAAACCCAACCAGGAAGGCTTGTACCGGCATTTTGCTGCCGTCGCCGATACCGTTGAGCGCCCGGTCATCCTATACAACGTTCCAGGGCGAACAGGCGTCGACCTTCTCCCTGAGACTATCGCGCGGCTCGCGCGCCACCCCAATATCGTCGCGGTCAAGGAAGCGACGGGAGATGTCGACCGTGTTGAGGTTCTGCGCAACGGTTGTGGTGAGGACTTCGCACTGCTGAGCGGTGACGACGCCACGTCGGCCGAATTCATGCTGCTGGGTGGCGACGGCTGTATCTCCGTTACGGCCAACGTCGCGCCGAAGAAAATGCGCGCACTCTGTGACGCCGCTCGTGCGGGGCGGCATGAAGAAGCGAGGCGGATCGATGCCGAGCTCCGAGGCTTGCATCGGGCGCTGTTTCTCGAGAGCAATCCGATTCCGGTCAAGTGGGCCATGGCGCAGATGGGGTTTTCGGGCCCAGGGATCCGATTACCGCTGATCAGCTTGGCCAACGAGTATCACAATGACGTCCGGCAAGCGATGTCGGCTGCCGGCGTGGATATCGCCGCGGCAGCATGATTCGCGCGTTAATTATTGGGCTGGCTATTGCTTCGGTCGTGGCAGGATGCGGGCGGAGATTCGCGATGCAGTGCGAGGATCCTGAATTCTACAGCGGCAGCCAGGAGATTCCGCCAGTGCGAGTGCCCGGCGATCTGAGCGTTCCCAACGAGACAGATGCGCTGCGCATTCCGCAACCCGAGCAGCTAGGCTCTGCACGACCGGCGGCGGGGCGGGGCCCGTGCCTCGAATCACCCCCAGACTTCTTGGGTAACGGCGCACCCCCCGCGCCAGACGAGCAGCAGCCTCAATCCTGACGCTCCGGCACCCCGACTCGACCAGCTTATGTCAGGTTTGTGAGGCCGGTCACGGCTCGCCCGCAGGCCGTGCGGTACACCTTCACCTAACGCCCACACGTGCCCAAGGAACGAGGTGACCTATGCGCTACGAGCTTGCCGTGCTGCTTTTCGTCGGAAACGCGATTCTCTTCTGGCTCTGGTCAGCCCATCTATTGCCTCTGTTCCAATCAGCGCTGCGCGACTCGCGCGGCCAGTGTCCCCACTGCGGCCTTTAGGTCGTAGCGCCTCGGACCTGGGCTGGGTCCGACGCGCACCGCATCGGCGTCGACTATCCGGTTGAAACGGCGGGATTTCTCCGCGCCATCGAAGATTTACCCCTCTCTGGGACGCAGGTAGAATCCTGTCGATCTTGCTTATCTGCTTTTTTCGAGAGGCCTTTCGACAATGACGATCAATAGACTACGCAACGCGTGCTTTGCCGCGATGATCCCAGCGGCAGTGGCGGCTTGTGGCGGCGGTATGGATGCACCGATGCCAGCCGCCGAAGAGCCGTCGGCGCCCGCGACGATGAGCTCACCCGCTGTAGCCGAACGCGTGCTCGAGCAGATTCATTATGTCAAAGCATCGAATACAGGCTTCGGGGATCAGTTCGGCACGGGCGGCACGTTGCTCGGTGATGCCGTTGCACTCAGCGACGACGGCAGCACGCTTGCCGTTGGGGCGACCTTCGAGGCCAGCGGGTCCGCAGGCGTCAACGGCGATCAGAGCGACGATTCCGTGTACGGCGCAGGCGCCGTCTACGTCTTCTCGAATGACGACGGCAACTGGACGCAGCAGGCCTATATCAAGGCGTCGAACCCAGGGTTGACCGATAACTTTGGCTATGCCGTCGAGCTCAGTGAGGACGGCAACACGCTGGCCGTCTCGGCCTACTTCGAGGCCAGTGGCGCGACCGGTGTCGGTGCCAATCAGGCGGATGACTCTATTCCGCAAGCCGGGGCCGTGTACATATTCACGCGCAACGGCGAGAGCTGGTCGCAGCAGGCCTACTTGAAGGCGTCGAATACCGGGCATCTGCCTGACGACCCGAATGAGATAGGCGACGGGGACCAGTTCGGGTTTGCGATTGCGCTCAGCGATGACGGCAACACGCTTGCCGTCGGCGCGATTGCCGAAGACGGCGGTGATATCAATGACCCATCCGACAACTCGCTGCTCTCGGCCGGTGCCGTTTACGTGTTCGAGCGGTCGGGCGCTATGTGGACGCAAGAGGCGTACCTGAAACCCAGCAACGTCGGTCAAGGCGACCTCTTCGGCTACTCGTTGGCGCTGACGGCTGACGCAAATACCCTCGTCGTCGGCAGCTATGACGAAGATGGCTCGCTGGCCGGCAACAACGACGTCCAGAACGACGACCAAGCCGGATCGGGTGCGATCTATGTGTTCGAGCGTGAGGGCGACGCCTGGGTCCAGACGGCCTACCTCAAAGGCTCCTATGTCGAGCGGAACGATTCCATCGGCGTTGTCGTTGATATCAGCGACGACGGCAGCACGCTTGTCTCGACGGCGCTCGATGAGGACAGTTTTGCGACCGGTATCAACCCGGTGCCCGAGCCCGATTGGGAGTCCGATACATCGACGGGCGGTGTGTACGTATTCGTTCGCGACGGCGACGGTTGGGCGCAGGAGGCTTATCTGAAGGCGTCGAATACGGGTCGTGAGGATTGGTTTGGCTCGCGACTCGAGCTCAGCGGTGACGGCGATACGCTCGTCGCTGGCGCACAGCTCGAGGACAGCAGCGCAACCGGGATCGACGGTGAGCAAAACGACGATAGCGCCCAGGAAGCCGGGGTCGCTTATCTATTCACGCGTGATGACGGGGTCTGGTCGCAGCGTGCCTATATCAAAGGTTCTAACACCGAGGCTTACGACGAGTTCGGCAGTACGCTGTCCCTGAGCCGAGACGGGCGCCTGCTCGCCATCGGCGCGCGCGGCGAGGACAGCGGTGCGACCGGGATCGATGGCGACCAAACGGACAACTCCGTTGCCGAGGCCGGTGCAGTTTATCTGTTCAGCTTCTAGCCCGACGCCTTTAGCCGTCGCTAACAGGTCGTTTAGCGCCCGCCGTGGCCTGCATAAAAATTTAATTAAAACAGTTATATATAGATAATTGTTAAGCTA
>JAOTTJ010000053.1 GCA_029864465.1 Gammaproteobacteria bacterium
GCGGTGGTGATGGTAGACTTTCACCTGGATTCATCAGCGTTTGGAGCCGTCGCCGCATCTGGTCGCCAGCCTCCCGGGCGCAGGGCCGCAACGGCCTGAAGATTCATCAACTTCTCAGCGTTTGACAGTCCCCAGAGGGTTCCCGCAGAACCCGGCTGGGATGGGCATTGGTAGTCGATAACATGGCAGACATCGCCAAAGAAATCCTTTCCGTCAATCTCGAAGACGAGATGCGGCAATCCTATCTCGACTACGCCATGAGCGTAATCGTTGGTCGAGCGCTGCCCGACGTCCGCGACGGGCTCAAGCCCGTGCATCGGCGCGTGCTTTTTGCGATGCGCGAGCTGGGCAATGACTACAACAAGTCCTACAAGAAATCCGCCCGTGTCGTCGGTGACGTCATTGGTAAATATCACCCGCATGGCGATACGGCTGTCTACGACACGATCGTGCGCATGGCTCAGTCTTTCTCGATGCGCTACATCCTCGTGGACGGGCAAGGCAACTTCGGCTCGGTCGATGGCGATGCCCCGGCCGCGATGCGCTACACGGAAGTTCGCATGTCGCGGATCGCCCATGAGCTTCTTGCCGATATAGAGAAGGAAACGGTCGATTTCTCTGCGAACTATGACGAGAGCGAGCATGAGCCGACCGTGCTGCCGACACGGATCCCGAACTTGCTCGTCAACGGCTCCTCCGGCATTGCCGTCGGCATGGCCACAAACATCCCGCCACATAATCTCGGCGAGGTTGTCGACGCGTGCGTAGCGTTGCTCGAGAACCCGGATCTGAATGTCGGTGATCTCTTGAAGTACATGCCGGGGCCGGATTTTCCGACTGCAGGCCTGATTCACGGCGTGCAGGGTATCGTCAGCGCCTATAAGACCGGCCGCGGCCGGATCTACGTGCGGGCGCGCACGCATACCGAACCGCTCGATCAGCGCGGTGGCCGCGAGGCCATTGTCATTACGGAGCTGCCGTATCAAGTCAACAAGGCGCGGCTAATCGAGAAGATTGCGGAGCTCGTCCGCGAGAAGCGTCTCGAGGGGATTTCAGAGCTCCGGGACGAGTCCGACAAGGACGGCATGCGCGTCGTCATCGAGTTGCGCCGCGGCGAGCTCTCCGAGGTCGTTCTCAACAATCTGTACAAACAGACACCGCTGCAGAGCGTTTTCGGCATCAACATGGTCGGCCTGGTCGACGGTCAGCCGCGCCTGCTGACGCTCAAGGAGCTGCTCGAAGTCTTTTTGCGCCATCGGCGCGAGGTCATCACGCGGCGAACGCTATTTGAGCTGCGCAAGGCGCGTGAGCGGGCCCATGTGCTAGAAGGTCAGATGGTGGCTCTGGCGAACATCGATGCCGTGATTGCCTTGATCAAGGCTTCCGCGTCACCGGCCGAGGCAAAACAAGGTTTGACCTCTCAGAGCTGGGCGCCCGGTGCCGTCATGCAGATGCTCGAGCGGGCCGGTGCTGAATCGACGCGTCCGGAGGACGCCAGTGACGACACTGGACTCATCAAAGGCAGCTATCGCCTGTCCGAGACGCAAGCCCAGGCGATCCTGGATTTGCGCTTGCACCGACTCACGGCGCTTGAGCAGGATAAAATTCTTAAAGAATTCAGTGAGATAATTGATAAAATTCAGGCATTACAGGAGATTCTGTCGAATCCCGACAGGCTCCAGGCCGTCATTCGCGAAGAGTTGCTCGAGATACGCGAGCGATATGCCGACGAGCGGCGTACGGAGCTTGTCGAGGCCTACACGGATCTTACGATCGAGGATTTGATCCCCGAGGAAGACGTCGTCGTGACGCTGTCGCATGGCGGCTATGCGAAGGCGCGTCCCGTCGCGGCCTATCAGGCACAGCGGCGCGGCGGGCGTGGGCGCGCCGCTGCCCGCGTAAAAGACGAGGATTTCATCGATCAGCTGTTTATCGCCAACTCCCACGATACGCTGTTGTGCTTTACGAGCCGTGGCAAGGCCTATTGGCTTAAGGTTTACCAGGTACCGCAAGCGGGTCCCGGCTCACGCGGCCGGCCGATCGTCAATCTTCTTCCGCTAGCAGACGATGAGCGAATCAACGCTGTGCTCCCGGTCAAAGAGTTCGCAGAAGACCGTTACGTGGTCTTTGCGACGAGCAAGGGGACGGTGAAGAAGACGCCGTTGACGGCGTTCTCGCGTCCACGAGCGAACGGCATCATTGCGGTGGAGCTTCGTGACGACGACCGACTCATCGGCGCGGAAATCACCGACGGTGATCAGGACATCATGCTGTTCGCCCGGTCCGGGAAAGCGATCAGGTTCCCAGAGGGCGACGTTAGGCCCATGGGCCGGACCGCGGCTGGCGTGCGGGGCCTACGTCTCAGTGGCGACGATGACGAGGTGATCGCACTGACGATACCGCGTGAGCCTATGCTGCTGATCGCAACGGAAAACGGCTACGGGAAGCGAACGGCTCTCGAGGACTTCCCCGCGCAAGGCCGCAGCGGCCAGGGCGTGATCGCGATTCAGACGACCGAGCGCAACGGCCGTGCCGTGGGCGCGCTGCAGGTATCTGACGACGACGAGATCATGCTCATCAGCTCTGGCGGCACGCTCGTGCGAACGCCGACGGCGGAAGTCTCCGTCATGGGCAGGAATACCCAGGGAGTTCGTCTGATTCGCCTCGATGAGGAAGAGCGTCTCGTCGGTCTGGAACGCGTCGAGGCGCTTGCCGACGAAGCTGAGCCTTCTTGAGGCACCCTCAATGACTGCAACGCAGGGAGTCGCAGCAGCAATGTATCGTGTCTACAACTTCAGTCCCGGGCCGGCGGCGCTTCCGACCGCCGTTTTGGAGAAAGCTCAGGAAGAGCTTCTCAACTGGCGGGACTCGGGCATGTCTGTGATGGAAGTCAGCCATCGCAGCCCGGACTTCATCGCGCTCGCCGCGCACGCCGAGAGTACGCTCAGACGCCTGCTGCAGATACCCGACAACTATCGCGTGTTGTTCCTGCAGGGTGGGGCGACGATGCAATTTGCCGCCGTGCCGTTGAACCTCGCTGGTCCCGACGGCAAGGCGGACTACGTTCTGACCGGAAACTGGGGAACCAAAGCGAGCAAAGAGGCTGCCCGTTATCTGCGGGTCAATATTGCAGCGAGCGCCGAGGCAGCGAACTTCACGACGATTCCCGATCCGGCGACCTGGTCGGTCACTGACGATGCGGCGTACCTGCATTACACGCCCAACGAGACGATCTATGGCGTGGAGTTCCACGACATCCCCGCTGTGTCCGATGCGCCACTCGTCGTGGACATGTCCTCGACACTCTTGTCGCGACCAATCGATGTGAGCCGCTTCGGCGTCATTTATGCTGGCGCACAGAAGAACATCGGACCCGCCGGCCTGACATTGGTAATCGTGCGCGACGATCTGCTCGACAGGGCTCGCGCTGAAACGCCATCCGTCGTCAACTATCGGGTGATGGCCGACAGCGATTCGATGTCGAACACGCCGCCGACGCTAGCGTGGTACCTCGCGTCGCTCGTATTCGACTGGCTCGAGGAGCATGGCGGGCTGACCGTCATGGCCGAGCGTAATCAGCGGAAGTCGGCGAAGCTATACGCGGCGATCGACGACTCGAGTTTCTACGCGAACCCCGTTACGCCGGCGCACCGCTCGTGGATGAATATACCGTTCACGCTGGCAGACCCGGCGCTCGATGCCATATTTCTCGAGGAGTCTGCGGCGGCGGGTCTTACCAACCTCAAGGGCCACCGGTCGGTCGGCGGCATGCGGGCGAGCATCTATAACGCGATGCCCCAAGCCGGTGTCGACGCCTTAGTCAGCTTCATGACGGACTTCGAGAACCGCCACGGGTAATGCGGTCATGACTAAACGTTTTAAAGTCCTGACGCTCAACAACATTGCGCAGGAAGGCTTAGCGCGATTGCCGGAGAAGTTCTACGAGGTTTCTGCGCAGGCCGATGAGCCGGACGCGATTCTAGTTCGCTCGCACAACATGCATGGCATGTCGCTTCCAGACGGGCTGCTGGCCGTCGGCCGCGCGGGTGCAGGCGTCAACAATATTCCCGTCGCCGAGCTCACGGAGAAGGGGGTCCCTGTATTCAATGCCCCGGGTGCAAATGCGAACGCGGTCAAAGAGTTGGTGATCGCCGGAATGCTGCTGGCCGCGCGCAATCTCATGGACGCATGGCAGTACGTGCGCGGTATTGAGGGTAGTGACGAGGAAATTGCTGCTGCCGTCGAGGCTGGAAAGAAACGATACGTGGGTTTCGAGCTTCCCGGAAAAACGCTCGGTGTCATCGGGCTTGGCGCGATCGGGGTGGAGGTTGCGAACGCCGCGCTCGCGCTCGGCATGCGCGTGGTCGGCTACGACCCGCAGATCACGGTTCGCCGCGCGTGGCAGCTGTCGTCGGGCGTCGAGCAGGCCGCCAACCTCGAAGACTTATTTCGCCGCGCCGACATCGTCACATGCCACATTCCGCTGATCCCGGAGACGCATCATCTGATTAATCGCGACCGATTGGGGCTGCTCAGGGACGGCGCGATCATTTTGAATTTCGCGCGGGACGGGATCGTCGACGATACGGCCGTCGTCGCAGCGCTCGAGTCGGGTCGCGTTGGTACCTACGTAACCGATTTTCCGACGCCGGAAATCAAGGATCACGATCGCATCATCTGCCTGCCGCACTTAGGCGCATCGACGCGCGAGGCCGAACAGAACTGTGCCGTGATGGTCGCCGACAATCTTCGTGATTTCCTGGAGAACGGCAATATCCGTCACTCGGTAAATTTCCCCGAGGCAGTTCTGGCGCGAACGCGGCCGCATAGACTCGCACTGAGCAACGCTAACGTGCCGAACATGGTCGGTCAGATGTCGACAGCGCTGGCCGAGCAGAATCTCAATATCGCCGACCTGCTGAACGTATCGAGGGGCGGGGTAGCACACACGATCCTGGATCTCGACGGACCGGTCAACGATGCGACGCTCGGGCGCATCCGGGCCATCGATGGCATACTCTGTGTCCGGGTGCTACCGGTACCGGCCGAATATTGATCGCTAGTCTTCGCCGGCGCAGCTCTCCCTGAAGAGTAAGTCGCGCCGCTACGATGAGCCGAATCTGAGTCATGAGCGACAAGCAAACCCCGCCACCGGATCTCAACGCTTTGCGTGAGCAAATCGATGGCGTCGACGAGCAGATCCAAGACCTGATATCCGAGCGTGCGCGTCTCGCGCAAGAAGTCGGGCGCGTGAAGGGACTGACGACAACGGCCGAGTTCTACCGGCCCGAGCGCGAGGCACAGGTTCTTCGAAAGGTTGTCGAACGCAACGACGGTCCGCTGCGGGACGAGGAGATGGTTCGAGTATTCCGCGAGATCATGTCGGCCTGCCTGGCGCAGGAAGAGCCGCTGAAGGTCGGGTTTCTCGGGCCCGAGGGCACGTTCACCCAGTCAGCGGTCCTCAAACACTTCGGTCACTCCGTCCACGCGTTGCCCTTGGCGACGATCGAGGAAGTCTTTCACGAGGTCGAGGCCGGGGTTGCGGACTTTGGCGTCGTGCCCATCGAAAACTCGAGCGAGGGTACGGTTAACCACACCCTCGATATGTTTCTGACATCACCGCTGAAAATATGCGGCGAGGTCGAGCTGCGCATCTGCCAACATCTCATGGGCCGGATGAAGGACATTTCTGCGATCCAGCGAGTATGTTCGCATCCGCAGTCACTGGCGCAGTGCAGGGCCTGGATCGCGCAATTCCTTCCGAACGTCGAACAGATACCGACATCTAGCAACGCAGAGGCTGCGCGGCGCGCGCGCGACGAGGACGGCACGGCCGCCATCGCCGGTGACGCGGCGGCCGAGGTCTATTCGTTGCGCACACTGTTCGCGAATATCGAGGATCACGCTGACAACACGACTCGATTTCTCGTCATCGGCCGAAAGATGTTTCCAGCGAGCGGCCAGGACCGCAGTACGTTGCTCCTGTCGGCGCGCGGCACGGAAGGGCCCGGCGTGCTTCACGATCTGCTCGATCCGTTGGCGAGACACGGTGTCAGCATGACACGGATCGAGTCGCGCCCCTCGCGGCGGCGCAAGTGGGATTACGTCTTCTTCATCGACATCGTTGGGCATTACGAGGACGACAACGTCCGCAATGCCATCGACGAAATCGAGAGTAATGCGAACCTGTTTCGTGTCTTGGGCTCCTATCCCCGCGCCGTGCTCTGAGCGTCGAGCCCGACTAACATGCCCAGCGACGACGGACAGCCGGCGATTCTGGCTCGGCCAGTCACACGCATCGGCGGCACGATCGGCGTGCCCGGCGACAAGTCCATTTCCCATCGCGCGGTTCTGCTGGGCGCCGTTGCTGACGGTCTGACGACCGTGCGCGGTTTTTTGCGCGGCGAGGATTGTCTCGCGACGCTGGCGGCTATGCGGTCGCTGGGCGTGCACGTCGACGATTCCGGCGAGACGCTCGTCATTCATGGGGCTGGGATGGCAGGCCTCGAGGCTGCGGATGGCCCTCTGGATCTGGGAAACTCGGGCACGGCTCTGCGCCTGCTGGCAGGGGTGCTGGCTGCGCAGCCGTTCGCGAGCGAGCTCACCGGCGATGCATCGTTATGCCGCCGGCCGATGGAACGCATTGCCGAACCGCTGCGCATCATGGGTGCAGACGTAGCAACATCGGGTGGTTGTCCGCCGCTGCGTATTGCGGGTGGCGCAACTTTGCACGGCATCGATTACTCGTTGCCTGTGCCGAGCGCGCAGATCAAGTCCGCCGTGTTGCTTGCCGGGCTCTGGGCAAACGGCAGAACGACCGTGCGTTCCCCTGGGCCGAGTCGTGATCACACCGAGCGCATGTTGCAGGCGATGGGCGTGTCGATCGAGCTTGCGGGAGACGGGGTCGTGACCCTAGCTGGACCAGCACAGCTGACCGGTCTGGCCATCGACGTGCCGGCGGATTTTTCCTCGGCAGCCTTTTTCATCGTCGCCGGTTTGCTCGGTGCGGATGACGGGCTCTTGATTCGCGGGGTCGGTGTTAACCCGACGCGTACCGGATTGCTCGACGTGCTGCGCGACATGGGTGCACATATCGAGCTCAGGAACCCGGGTCGGCGCGGGAACGAGCCCGTAGCGGACATTTGGGTAGAGCGCAGTGAGCTGCACGGCGTCGACGTCGGCGGTGACGCTGTCGCACTGAGCATCGATGAACTGCCCGTGCTGTTCATCGCGGCGGCCTGTGCGCAGGGCCGCACGACCGTTACGGGGGCAGGGGAGCTGCGGCACAAGGAGAGCGACCGGATCGCCGTCATGGCACAGGGCCTGCGCGCGGTCGGTATCGCGGTCGAGGAGCGGCCAGATGGTTTGATCATCGACGGCGGGCCGATGCAGGGTGGCCGCGTCGAAAGCCGTGGCGATCATCGTGTCGCGATGGCATTTACGGTCGCGAGCCTCGCTGCTGATGCGCCGATCGAGATCCGTAGTACAGCGGAGGTTGCGACGTCATTCCCGGGATTTACTGCCACGGCGGCTAGCGTGGGTCTGGCGCTCGAGGCTTGCGACGAGCGATCCTGATGACAGCTGGCGTGCCTGTTATCGCGATCGACGGTCCGACCGGTTCTGGCAAGGGAACCGTGAGTCGCGGCCTCGCGCGGCGTTTGAGCTGGCACTTGCTGGACAGCGGTGCGCTGTACCGGCTGGTGGCGCTGGCGGCGCGGCATCGAGGCGTTTCTCTGGATGATGTGGCCGGCCTCGTTAGCGTGGCTGAGACTATGGCGGTCCAGTTCTCAGCTGCGGGTGATGACGAGCAGATTATGCTCGAAGGCCAGGATGTGACCCTCGCGCTCAGGACCGAAGACGCTGGTATGGATGCCTCGCGGGTCGGGGCGATTCCCGAGGTACGGGCTGCGCTGCTGGAGCGTCAGCGCGGCTTCGCGCGTGCGCCCGGGCTCATTGCCGACGGCCGGGACATGGGTAGCGTCGTTTTCCCGCAGTCCGCGCTCAAGGTTTTTCTGACGGCAGCCCCGCAAGAGCGGGCGTTAAGGCGCTATAAGCAGTTGAGCGAAAAGGGAATTGATGTTAGCTTAGCGGCCCTTTCCCGGGAGATCGTCGAGCGGGATCGGCGCGATGCCAGCCGGCGGGTCGCGCCATTGCGGCCTGCCGCTGACGCTCGCGTGCTCGACTCGACGGGATTGACTGTCGAGCAGGTCATCGAAACCGTCTTGAGATGGGTCGACGACGCTGGCTTGACGACCTGAATGTGAATGGGGCTTTGGCAGGATGCTTGAAGCCAGTGTTGAACAGACCACTGTGCCGGAGGGCGTGGTGTTAACTAGAGGTTACGCGTAAGCGTACTAAACATATATGTCAGAATCTTTTGCGGAGTTACTCGAGGAAAGCTTAGCTACTCAACAGATCAAGCAAGGCGCGATCCTGACCGGCACGGTCATCGAGGTGAACTCGGATGTAGTGATCGTCCACGCGGGGCTTAAATCCGAAGCGGTTATCCCCACCAATCAGTTTCTAGATGAGCAGGGCGAGATCGAAGTCGCCGTAGGCGACGAAGTCGAAGTCGCGCTTGATGCCGTCGAGGACGGCTTCGGCGAGACGCGCCTCTCCAGAGAAAAGGCGAAGCGCGCGCGCACATGGCGGGTGCTCGAGGAGGCCTTCGAGGAAGGTAAGGTGATCACCGGGTTGATCAGCGGGCGCGTCCGGGGCGGATTCACCGTCGACATCGATTTCGTGCGCGCATTCTTGCCCGGCTCGCTCGTCGATGTGCGCCCGGTTAGAGATCCGGGAGCGCTCGAAGGCAACAGTTTCGAATTCAAAGTCATCAAGCTCGACCAAAAGCGTAACAACGTGGTTGTCTCGCGGCGCGCCGTCGTCGAGGCCGAGTACAGCGCAGATCGGGATGAGCTGCTGCAGAATCTTCAAGAAGGCGCAGCCGTCAAGGGTATCGTCAAGAACTTGACCGACTACGGTGCGTTCGTCGACCTCGGCGGTATCGATGGTCTACTACACATCACAGATATGGCCTGGAAGCGGGTCAAGCATCCTTCCGAGGTCGTTAACGTCGGCGACGAGCTCGAAGTCAAGGTGCTCAAGTACGATCGCGAGCGCAGCCGCGTATCGCTCGGATTGAAGCAACTCGGCGCAGATCCATGGACCAATCTCGCGCGTCGTTACCCGCCGCACACGCGCCTGTTCGGCAAGGTCACGAATATCGCCGATTACGGCTGCTTCGTAGAGATCGAGGAAGGTGTTGAAGGTCTCGTGCACGTATCCGAGATGGATTGGACCAATAAGAACGTCAATCCGCACAAGGTTGTGCAAATTGGTGACGAGGTCGAGGTCATGGTTCTCGACATCGATGAAGACCGCCGTCGTATTTCGCTGGGCTTGAAGCAATGTCAACCGAACCCGTGGGCCGAGTTTGCCGAAAACTACAAGAAGGGCGACAAGGTATCGGGTCAAATCAAGTCGATTACAGATTTTGGTGTTTTCATCGGATTGCCGGGTGGCATCGATGGGCTCGTTCACCTGTCAGATCTGTCTTGGGATCTCACCGGCGAAGAGGCCGTCCGCAATTATTCGAAGGGCGAGGACCTGGAGACGACGGTGCTCGCGATCGATCCTGAGAGGGAACGTATCTCGCTCGGCGTCAAGCAGTTGGATAAGGATCCGCTCTCGATTTTCCTCGCAGAGAATCCGAAGGGGAGCATCGTCAAGGGAGTTATTCAGGAAGTCGACGCGAAAGGCGCAACCGTGGAGCTCGAGGGCGGTGTCCCCGGCTATCTGCGAGCGTCTGAAATCTCCAAGGACAGGGTTGAGGACGCGCGCACGGCGTTAAAGGTGGGCCAGGACCTCGAAGCGAAATTCACGGGCGTCGATCGCAAGACGCGCGTAATCTCGTTGTCCATCAAAGCCAAGGAAGCTCATGATGAGCAGCAAGCCCTGCAGGACTACCAGTCCGAGGCTGGGAAGCCGGCTACCGGAGCTACCTTGGGAGATCTCCTGAAGGAGCAGATGACGCCTGAGTAGTGGCCGAGCGGAAACATTACACGCAAGGCGGATACGAGCCTGAGAACTAAGGTGCCGAGCAATGACGAAATCCGAACTCATTGAAACGATTGCCCGCAAACAAAAACATCTGCCAGCCAAAGATGTCGAGCTGGCCGTCAAGCACATCCTCGAGATCATGGGCGAAGCGCTGGCCAACGGTGAACGAATCGAGATCAGAGGCTTCGGCAGTTTTTCTCTGCATTACCGGCCGCCGCGAATGGGGCGTAACCCGAAGACGGGTGAAGCTGTGGCGCTCGCCGGGAAGCACGTTCCGCACTTCAAACCAGGTAAGGACCTTCGCGAGCGCGTCAATTCGGGGCGGCATTTGCCGGTTCGTGAGTGAGCATAACGGCAACCGGCACAACCTGACCCTCTTCCGAGTCCAAGGTAGTTCTTAGCTTGGTCACGGTTCGCAAGGCTGCTCTCGTTCTTGCGCTGTTGTTAGCAGTGCTCTTCGCAGCTGTATTCGCCTACAGCAACCCCGAACAGATCGCCATCGATGTCGGCTTCGCGCGAATCGAGGGCGTTCCCGTGCCGGTCGCCTTCGTCGTTTGCCTTGCGGTCGGATGGGTGTTCGGCCTGGTCAGCGCGGGAGTTGCCTTGCTGCGCATGTCGAGAGAGCGGCGCCGGTTGCGGCGGGAGCTCAAGTTGGCTGAGGCCGAGGTCAAGAGTCTGCGCAGTCTGCCGCTGCACGATGCCGACTGAGTCGACATTCTTTCTCGCCGGGCTATTCATCGTCCTCGCGGCAGCAGGCTGGGCCTTCGCCTATTTCTCCGGTCGGGGTAACGAGGAGCCTCCGCCACCACCTGTTAACGCCGACTACCTCAGGGGTCTGAATCTCGTCCTTAATCGGCAGACGGATGAGGCCTTGGAACTCTTCGTCCGTATGGCGAAAGTCGACGACGAGACGCTCGAGACGCATTTTGCCCTGGGCCATCTATTTCGTCGTCGCGGTGAGATCGATCGAGCAATCCGCGTGCACCAGAACTTGCTTGCTCGGCCGAATCTAGCTGAGACGCAGCGACACCAAGCGCTGTTTTCGCTGGGGCAGGACTATCTTAGTGCGGGACTGTTTGATAGAGCTGAGAAGCTCTTTGCCGAACTGCGAGGTAGTCCGACGCTAGCGCGGTCCGCGTTGGAGAATCTCGTCGATATCTACGAACGCGAGAGCGACTGGCAAAAGGCCATCGAGGCGCATCGCGAGCTCGAGATGCTGACCGGCGAGAAGTCGAGCCAGGTGGCCCACTATTACTGCGAGCTTGCTGAAAAAGCTCGAATCAATGGCGATTTGGACCTGGCCAGGCAGTACCTCAAGAGTTCCGTCAGGAGCGAGACCGGCGCGTTTCGCGGCAAGCTTATCCGCGCGGCTATCGCGCAGGAAGATCAGGACTACGCCCAGGCCATACGCCTCTACGAGCAAGTGCTAGAGACGGACCGGCGACTCATGGCCGATGTCCTTCCCGAGCTTGTGTCGTGTTACCAGAGCGCCAACCGTGAGCGCGAGCTCATACGATATATCGAGGGGCTCATGGCGAAGGACCCAGATCTCAAAGCGGCGCTCGCCTATGCGGTCGTCAGGAACGGTCTGCTCGAACCGGAAATACTCAGGGATTGCGTCGAAGACTTCGTGGAGCGGCACGCTGTGCTCGCAGGCCTGGTAGAGGCCGATCGGCTTGCAGCGCTTGCAGATTCGGATCGCGAGCAGGCCATGGCGAGGATTATCGTCGCTTTACGGCGGCTCGCAGAATCCGGTGTGCGTTATCGATGCACGAGCTGCGGTTACGGTAGCCAGCGCCTCATCTGGCATTGTCCGAGCTGCAAAGCTTGGGAGACAATTAGGCCCGTTCAGACGCTGCAGCTGGAAAACCTCGTCACGTGAATCTCGCTGAACGCCTCAGTTAGAGCGCGTGTCTGGATCGCCCGTGCCCCCTAGCATGCGCACTGTCCTTCCCATTGATGCAAAGGAGAGTGTGATGCAAAGCTGCAGAAATCTATTATGTGCGCTAATCGTGGGCCTGGTTCCCGGTCTGGTGTTGGCGGGGCCCGTAAATATCAACACTGCCGATGCGGAAACACTTGCGGCCGAGCTTGCAGGTATCGGGCCGGCGCTCGCTGCAGCGATTGTTACGGATCGGCGGGAGAACGGCGCGTACGCGAGCGCGGAGGCCCTCATGCGGGTGCGCGGTATCGGTGAGCGCGTTATCGAGCTCAATCGAGAGAATATTCTCCTCAGCGATCCGCCGTCGTCACGCTAGGGGACCGGTTAGAGACGAACGAAGCAGCCCGGCGGGTCTTCCGCCGGGCATTCTAGTTTTCCGACCTGAGTCGCTGCGTCAGCGCGATGATCGTTGGTATCATACGTCGCTGGATTGTGCGCAGAGGAGTGAGCGGACTTGGCGTCGAGGATTCGTTCTGCAGTATTTCCGGTGGCCGGCCGCGGCACGCGTTTCTTGCCTGCAACCAAGGCATCTCCGAAGGAGATGCTGCCGATTGTCGACAAGCCGCTGATCCAATACGCAGTCGAAGAGGCGCTCGCCGCCGGTGCGACGAAACTTATCTTCGTCACAGGTGCGTCCAAACGCGCGATAGAGGATCACTTCGACACGGATGCCGAGCTCGAGCGCGCGCTCGAGAGCGGCGGTAAGGATGAGCTCCTTAAGCTCGTGCGCGATATCGTTCCGGACGGCGTGGACTGCATCTATATTCGTCAGGGTGTACCACTGGGTCTGGGGCACGCCGTGCTCTGCGCGCGTGGAGCCGTCGGCGCAGAGCCTTTCTTCGTGCACCTCGCCGATGATTTGATTTTTTCGCAGACAGCGTGTCTGGAGCAAATGCGGGTGCACTACGAACGGTACGCCTGCAGCGTCCTCGGCGTGGAGAGGGTGCCGGAGGATCAGACCGGTAGCTACGGGATCGTCGCTGTCGAGGACGAAGCCGGCAGCGTGCAACGTGTCACGCGGATCGTCGAGAAGCCGGATCCCGCAGCCGCGCCGTCCAACTTAGCGGTCGTCGGGCGTTACATCTTGACGCCCGCCATATTCGACAAGCTTGCGGTTACGGACCGCGGGGCTGGCAACGAAATTCAGCTGACTGATGCGATTGCAAGCTTGCTAGAGGACGAGCCAGTTCACGCCCTGGAGTTCGATGGGGTTCGCTACGACTGCGGCAGCAAGCTGGGATACTTGCGCGCTACTGTTGAATACGGCCTACGGCACTCGGAGCTCGGAGGACGGTTCCGCGACTACCTAACTCGACTTAAGCATTAGACTCGAGTTCTGCGCGAATTTCCTCGTTATGCTCGCCGAGCCGCGGCGGGTATCGGCGGTATGTCGGGCCGCTCGCAGACATATTGATCGGGTTGCCGATCGAGCGGACGAGGCCGATTGCCGGGTGCTCCAGCTCGACGACCATATTGCGTGCGAGAAGATGCTCGTCCGTCAATGTCTCGTCTGGGAAATTGATCGGGCCTGCGGGGATTCCGTTGGCTACGAGTTCCTCGACCCACTCCTCGGCGTTTCGGGTCATAAGAATCGCTTCGAGTTTCTCGATCAGCTCAGGCCGATGGGCATTTCGATCGGGATTCGTCGAATAGCGCGGGTCATCCTGAAGCGTATCGGTAATGCCGAGCACCGAGCACAGCCGAGCCCAGAGCCGCTCCGTGCCGACCGCGACGATCATCATTTTGTCTTTCGCTCTGATGGGTTGATAGGGCGTTATCGTCGGGTGAATGTTGCCGAGACGCTTCGGCCGCTCTCCGGTCACGAAGAAACTGCCACCGATGTTGGCCAGCCAGGTCGTCTGGGCGTCGACGAGCGAGACGTCGATAAATTGGCCTTCACCGGTGCCGTTCGCTGCGTTATCCCGCTCGTACAGGGCCGTGAGGATGCCCATGACGGTATAAATTCCAGCCGTGATGTCCGCGATCGGCGTCGGAAAACGTGTCGGCCCGCCAGCTTCCTCACCGGTCAGTGCCATAAGGCCCGCTTCGCCCTGGGCGATAATGTCGTAGCCGGGTCGGCTCGCTTTCGGTCCGCTGTGTCCGTAACCGCTGATCGCAGCGTAGATCAGGCGCGGATTGATTGCTTTCACGCGTTGCGGATCGATGTCGGCACGCCGCAGCGACTCCATGCGCGGAATGTTCGTGATGAAGACGTCCGCGCCAGCCAGGAGATCGTGCAAGACAGCGAGGTCGTCGGGGTTCTTGATGTCGATCTCGATGCTGCGCTTGTTCCGGTTCACGGATAGGAAATAGGCGCTCTCTCCGTTAATAAAGGGCGGCCCCCATTTACGGGACTGGTCGCCCGCCCCTCGACGCTCGATCTTGATGACGTCCGCGCCAAGGTCGCCGAGCATCATGCTGCAGTACGGTCCGGCAAGCGCCTCCGTCATTTCGAGTACACGAATGTCACGCAATGGGTTGGGC
>JAOTTJ010000340.1 GCA_029864465.1 Gammaproteobacteria bacterium
TCTCAAAGAGATCCAGATTACACGAGCGGCGTTGCAGCCGGTCATCGATGGATGCGGACGATTCTGTAGGCGGCCTGAGGCCATGAGATCAATGCCCCGGAGCCGTGTTTCGGGACCGTACGGGCGCGCCTATCCCAGGCCTGCCTGGAGGGGCACTGGGCTGCTCACGTGCTGTCCTGCTGTGTATACTGTGGCCCGCTGCCGCCGGGTACCGCTGGCAGGGGAGTTTTGTCCGTTTAGATCGAGAGGCCGAGAATGGCGATCATTGACCTTGGAATAGTAAAAACAATTTTTGGCGGTAGTGCGCCGAGCCCTGAGCAGCATCGGGACCTCGTCAAGGAGGTGTTGCTCATGACGCTGGCGCGGGCAGCGAGCGCCGACAGCAATACCAATCCTGTCGAAGTAGCGACCGTTCAGCGCGTCCTCAAGAACGCGACGGGAGATGAGATCAGCCTGGCTGATATTCGCGTCGCCGCGGCCTCGGAAATTTTCGAGCGTGCGCCGCTGGAAAAATACTTGAGCAGCGTGGCCGGGTCTTTGACGGCATCTGACCGGGTGATGGTGGCGCAGAGTCTGGCAGAGGTCATTCGCAGCGACGTCAAAGTTGGCGAAGAGGAAACAGCCTTCTTCAACACGGTTGTTGCTGCGCTCGATATCTCCGCAGCCGAGCTCGCCGGTCTCGTCAGTTAGACACGGCGATTGGGTCGTTGACGCTCGAGCCGCACGCTTGGCGCTCGAGCTCATTCGTTCATGCGCGGATGAAATTGGCTCCCCGGGGCGGACTTGAACCACCGACCAATCGATTAACAGTCGACCGCTCTACCAACTGAGCTACCGGGGAACCGCGCCGAAAGGCACGCGAATTGTGAAAGAAGGCCTAGGCCAAGTCAAGGCGGGCCGCGCGATATTCTCTAATTATCTCAGTGGCTTAAGGCATCCAGAATCAGCGCGTCTCGAGGAAATCACCCATACGGTCGAGCGCTTTCGTCAGTGTCTTCCTATCCGCTGCGAACGACAGCCGCAGATGGCCCGGTGCGGAGAATGCGGTGCCCGGCACGAGCGCTACGCCGGCCTCGGCGAGAATCTGCTCGCAGAGCGTGACGTCGTCGTTGACTGCGAGTGTGTCGAGCGCCTCTCTCACGTCCGGAAACGCGTAGAAACTTCCGTCTCCTGGCCGGCAATGGAATCCTGGCAGCTCATTGAGTCGTTCTACGACGAAGCTCTGGCGGTCCTGGAATTCAGCGCGCATTTCGGCAACGCAGGCTTGGTCGCCCGTCAACGCAGCTATCGCTGCGGCCTGAGAAATTGAACAGGCGTTGGTCGTGCTCTGGCTTTGCAGCGTCGTCATCGCATTGATCAGCGGCACCGGGCCCGCACAATAGCCAACTCTCCAGCCGGTCATCGCGTAGGTCTTCGATACACCGTTGACCGTCAATACGCGTGCGCCGAGGTCCGGGCACGCCGAGAGCAAGCTGCAAAATGGTTCTGCACCCCAATGCAGGTGCTCGTAGATGTCATCCGTAATGACAAAAATTCGCGGATGGTCGAGAAGGACCTCGGCCAAAGCATTCCAGTCCGCGCGCGTGTACGTTGCGCCCGTTGGATTGCAGGGGCTGTTGACGATCAGCACGCGAGTCGCCTCATTGATGGCTCCACGCAGTTGCTCGGCTGTCATTTTATGGCCGTGCTCGGCGCTCGTATGAACGATGACGGGCTCAGCTCCGGTGAGCCGGACCATGTCCGGATAAGATACCCAGCAAGGCGCAGGGACAATAACCTCGTCGCCAGCCTCGAGTAACGCGAGGCAGGCATTGAAGCAAGCCTGCTTGGCGCCACAAGAGACCAGAATCTGGTCCGGCTCGAACGCGAGCTCGTTGTCGCGGCGAAATTTCTCGATGATGGCTTGTTTGAGGTCTGGGGAGCCGTCGACGACTGTGTACTTCGTTTCGCCGCGCTTGATCGCATCACAGGCAGCCGCGCAGATGTGTTCGGGGGTAGGAAAATCAGGTTCGCCGACGCTCAACGCGATGATATCCTTGCCTTCGCTCCGTAGCTTTGCCGCCAGCGCCGTAATCGACACCGTCGCAGACGGGCGGATTCGCTGGACTCTTTGAGCCAGACGCATGTTCACGTCGAGGAACCTTTGTGTATCCCGGGTTGGGCTGGCTATCTTAAGCGTCGCTGCGGCAGGCTCCAAGTCCGAATAACGCTGAGATAGCTTCTACCCAGATGCGCGAAAGACCCTTTCACCTCGAAGCGGCTTACGAGCCAGCCGGAGATCAGCCACAGGCGATTGCGGAGCTCGTTGATGGCCTCGAGGAGGGCCTGGCGAAGCAAACGCTGCTCGGAGTCACGGGGTCGGGCAAGACGTTCGCAATGGCCAACGTCATCGCTCGGTTGCAGCGGCCGACGCTCGTGCTGGCCCACAACAAGACGTTGGCTGCTCAGCTCTACGGCGAAATGCGTGAGTTTTTTCCAAGCAACGCTGTGGAGTACTTCGTCTCCTATTACGATTATTATCAGCCCGAAGCCTACGTGCCGACGACCGACACGTATATCGAGAAAGACGCCTCGATCAATAACCACATCGAGCAAATGCGTTTATCCGCAACCAAAGCGTTGCTCGAGCGCCGAGATACGATCATCGTCGCCACGGTCTCGGCGATCTACGGCCTCGGTGATCCTCAGGCCTATCTCGGTATGGTCTTGCATCTGTCGCGCGGAGATATCATCGACCAACGTGACCTGTTGCGGCGTCTAGCTGAACTGCAGTACACACGTAACCCAATGGATCTGAGCCAGGGAACGTACCGCGTTCGTGGCGATGTCATCGATATCTTTCCTGCCGAATCGGAGCGCGAGGCCGTGCGCGTCGTGCTCTTCGACGAGGAAATCGAGTCGCTGAGTTATTTCGATCCGCTGACCGGGGAGGTCACGCGCAAAGTGCCGCGCACGACGATCTTCCCGAAAACCCATTACGTGACGCCGCGCGAGACCTTGCTCGCAGCTGTGGATCAGATCCGCGCCGATTTGGACCTCAGGCTCAAAGAGCTTCGCGACGCGAACAAGCTCGTAGAGGAGCAGCGTCTCGCCCAGCGTACGCGGTTCGATATCGAAATGATCCTCGAGATCGGTTACTGCGCCGGCATCGAGAACTACTCTCGATATCTATCGGGGCGCAGCCCCGGAGAGCCGCCGCCGACGCTATTCGATTACCTGCCAGACGAAGCGCTGCTTTTCATCGATGAGAGCCACGTAACGGTTCCGCAGCTGGGTGGTATGTACCGCGGCGATCGATCACGGAAAGAGACGCTCGTGGCGTATGGCTTCAGGCTGCCGTCTGCGCTCGACAACCGGCCGTTGCGCTTCGACGAGTTCGAGCAGGTAAGCCCGCAGACAATATTCGTATCTGCGACTCCAGGTCCCTACGAGCGCGAGCATGCGGACCAGGTGGTCGAGCAGGTCGTGCGTCCGACCGGCCTCGTCGATCCCGAGGTCGAAATTCGCCCGGCGGGGATGCAGGTCGATGACGTGCTTTCCGAGATTAACGCGCGTGCGCAAG
>JAOTTJ010000341.1 GCA_029864465.1 Gammaproteobacteria bacterium
ATCGTGCTGCGCCGCTCTTGCCCCCCGACCAGCACACTCACGAGCATGCCCGGTAGCACGTCGGCAGCGAGCTCTTGGCGCACTTGCAGCTCGAGCCACAGCTCGCTCAGATCGCCCAGGCGCATGAGCGGATCGAGCGCGCCCACGCGCGCACCCACTGACGTCAAGCGCTCGAGCACGACGCCGTCGAGCGGCGAGCGCAACACGAGCCGCTCGGCCAGCGAGCCACCCTCGCCCAGCTCTGCGAGCGCTGCGCCCGTGAACCCCGCGAGCTCGAGTTGGCGCTGCGCCTGATCGAGTCGGGCCTGGCTCGCTCTGGCACGAGCCCGTGACTCCTGCAGTCGCCGCTCGGCGATGATGCCCTCATCGTAGAGGCTCTGATCGCGTGAGTGCTGCGACGTCGCGAGCTCGTCCTCGAGCCGCGCATCGAGATAGTCGCGCTGCCAACTCAGAACCTCGGGGCCTTGAAGCTCAGCCAGGGCCTGACCGCGCGTGACCGTCTCGCCCGCGTCCACAAGAATGCGCGCGACGAGGCCGTTGACCGGCGCACTGATCACTGCCTGACGGGCCGGCGGCACGACCACCTCCGTCGGTGCGCTGGCAATCTCCATCTCGCTCACGGCGACTGGCCACGCGAGCGCGATCCCCAAGCGCGCAAGCTGTGCATCGGCCAGCGCAAACTCATATCCCTCAGCCCAAACCGGAGCGGCTACAACGAGCCACAGTGCGATGACGCGGGCGGCGCCGCGCCCGTTACCCAACCGTGCGATCCTGACGGGCAAACTGAAAGTCATGGTAGTACTCCGATGGCTTGATTCACGGCTGCAATAGCGCGTTGCCGCTCGATGCCGAGGCGCGCGAGCTCGCGTGCCGCGTTGTGCGCCGTGTCCTGAATTCTGAGCAGCTCTCTGAGCTCGATCTCGCCCTGGGCAAACGCCGAGCGGCCCATGCGCCACTGCCGTGCGGCATCGTCGTTGCGTGCTTCGGCAACGACGAGCGACTGCTCGAGCACGTACAGCGTGTGCTCCGCCTCATGCAGATCGAGATCGAGCTGGCGCAGAAGCTGGGCGCGCCGCGTCTCGGCCGCGGCCAGCGCAGTGACTGAGGCGGCACGTGTCGTTGCGCCATAGCGCTTACCGCCAAAGGGTACGATGACGCCGACGCTCATACTGTCGTTGTAATAGCTGGTCATCGCATCCCGCTGCCGGCGCGGCCCAATCGTCAGCAGCGGGTTGCCGCGCGTGCTGCGCTCGGCAAACTCGGCCGCCGCGCGGGCGCGTTCGACCTCGGCATTGGCGAGTGCGAGCAGCGGATGGCTGTCGTCGAAGCTCGGACCATGCTCGGCGGCTTCTTCGTCCGGGTCCTCGTGCATCGCGAGCGCCTCCGCGAATACCGCCGGGCGCCGATCGAGCTCGGTGAGACTGCGGAACGTGCGCTCGGCATCGAGCAGGACAGCCTCGCTGTCGATCAGCGCAAGCGATTTTTCGTGAAGGGTGGTGCGTGCGAGCAGCACGTCGGCCTCGGCGAGATCCCCGACGGCAAAACGGCGCTCGATGCCGCGCACGAGCTCGTCGGCAACCGACCGGGCTTCGTCCGCAAGATCGACGGCGTTCCTCGCAGCGGCGATGTCCCACAACAGGGTACGCAGCAGACCCGCCACCTCCCAGCGCAACGCAGCCGCAGACGCAGTGCTCGCGAGAGTGCTCGAGCGTCCGAGCTCTTGGACGGTATCGCGCTGCCCGGGGCGCCAGAGCGGCAGGGTCAAGCCCGAATAGTATTCGGCCTGATTGCGGTCATCGCCGATACGGTCGGAGAGGTAGCTGAAGGTCCCATAGGGTGTCGCAGCGAGCCATTGCCGTCCGCGCGCCTGCCAGGCCGCGGCCGTCCACTCGAGCCCCTCGAGCTCGAAGCGGCGCGGATGCGCGGCAACCGTGGCCGCGATAAGCTCGTCCCAGCCGAGTCCGGGATCGACCTCGACCGGCGCATGCAGATGCTCGGGCAGCACGCTCTGCCCTTGCGCCGCCATCGTGGTCATGCACAGGAGTGCCGCGAGCCCGAAGCTCGAGGCCGACGCGAAGAGCCGTTTGATCGGAGACAGCCATGCGTTTCGTCGCACGCGGGCGAACCATCGACCGGAGACGTGCGACGTGGGACCGATATGCGATCGATTACTATTTGGATACGTACTGGACTCGTACGAATTCGCACGACACGCTGCTAGCGTTTGCGATCGATTACTATTTGCAGATGTATTGCCGTACGGGCGCATAGCAGGCATGCTTGATTGAGGTTACGGTCCAAGCTTGGGTATCAAGCAAATCAACCGCAATCCTGCAAACGTGATAAGCACTCCGTAATACGAAATTCATCCGTAAACCGATACGTTGTCAGACGATCATTCGACATTTGAAGGACGCCTGATTCCGACCTTGATCGTCGTGTTCGCCGGCATTGCAGTGCTGGTCGTGCTCGACGTCCTCGCCGATATGAGCGAGGGCACGACTGCTACCCACCTTGCGATCGAGGCCGGCATCGCCCTGGTTGCGCTGATCGGGATCGCAACGCTGGTCTGGCGTGTCGTGACCGTCGCCCGGGGCGCCCGCGCGCACGCTGCCGAGCTCAACCACGATCTCGAGCAGAGCCAACACGATGCGATCGCCTGGCGTAACGAGGCGCAGGACCTGCTCGCCGGGCTTGCGAGCAAGATCGACACGCAGTTCGAGAAGTGGAGTTTGACGCCGGCCGAGAAGGACGTGGCCCTGTTTCTACTCAAGGGCTTCAGCCACAAGGACGTGGCCAGGCTGCGCCAAGTCAGCGAAGCCACGGCCCGCCAGCAGGCGCGGGCAATATATAAGAAGGCCGGTATCAACGGCCGGCACGATCTCGCGGCGTTCTTTCTCGAGGATCTCGTGTTGCCGATGAGGTCGGAGGACTAATGGGGTCATCAGTCCGGTGACTACGGATGTCGATGGATGATGGACTACGAGTGGGTAGCGATCGGACTTGAGGATGTCGCCTGGATTTCGCTGGCCTTTCTACTGGGATTCTTAGCCCAGCTTGTCAGACTCCCGCCCCTCGTAGGATTTCTCGCCGCCGGATTCCTCCTCAACACCCAAGGCGTCACCAGCGACGCATTGCTCCAGAAACTCGCCGATCTTGGCATCACCTTGCTGCTGTTCACGATCGGCCTGAAGCTCAACCTTCGAACGCTAGCACGACCGCAAGTCTGGGCGGTTGCCGGCATCCATATGTCGATTATCGTCGGGATATTTGGTCTGGCCATTTACGCGTTTGCTCTGACCGGTGCTTCGCTCTTCTCGGGCCTGGACCTGCAGACATCGTTACTCGTCGCCTTTGCCCTGAGCTTTTCCAGCACGGTCTACGTGGTCAAGGTGCTGGAAGAACGGGGCGAAATGACGTCACTGCACGGCCGTATCGCAGTCGGCATCCTGCTGATGCAGGACATCGCCGCCGTGGCGTTCTTGGCCATATCAACGGGCACGCTGCCTTCTGTTTGGGCTCTCTCATTATTTCTGCTGATCCCGCTAAAGC
>JAOTTJ010000342.1 GCA_029864465.1 Gammaproteobacteria bacterium
GTCCACGCCGAGCGACTCGCGTGCGCCGGCGATCATGCTGCGCGCCGTCAGGTCGGTGCCGCCACCGGGTGAGGCATGGGTAATGACATCGATCGGTCGGGATGGAAACTGCTCATCACCGCTGGAACAGGCAACGCAGCAACAAGCTGCCAGGCATGCAAACAGACTTCGAGCTATGCGCGGCGGCATGGATCGCTCCTGGGCGAAATTTGTGCGGGCCCTGTGTTACTCCCAGGCTGAACGCAGAGGCACGCCGACGAGGAATTCCGGGTTCGCGCCTTCGCGCGGCACGAACTTTTGTGCGCGGCCATTGTTGACCTCGGCGATGTAGAGATTGCCTTCCTGATCGACGCTGAGACCGTGCACGTTCCACATGGAGCCCGGCCATTGCCCCTGGCTTCCCCACGAGTACTGGTAATGGCCTTCGGTGTCGAACTTCGCGATCTTGCTCGTCTGGTTGTCGGCGATCCATAGGTTACCGTCAGTACCCATATAGAGATATTGCGGCGTTGACGGATTGCCCGTCGAGAATTGATGCAGGAACTCGCCATTCTCGTCGAATACCTGGATGCGCCGATTCGTTCGGTCGGTCACATAGACGCGGCGCGACTCCGGATCGATGGCGATGCCGTGAACGGCATTGAACCGTCCAGGGCGCGTATCGTTGGGCGGGTTGCCGGGCTCGCCCCACGCCAGCAAGAAGTTTCCATCGGCGTCGAATTTGACGACGCGCGTGTTGGCATAGCCGTCGGTGACGAACAGCGTACTGTCAGGCAGCCACGCCAGGAATGTCGGGCGGTTGAAATGGCCCTCGTCGTCGCCAGGCTCACCGATCACGCCGAGCGTTTGCACGAGCTCGCTGCCGTCATTCGTGAATTTGTAGACGACATGTTGGCGATCATCGACGACCCAGACGTGCTTGTCGGGATCGTATGGGTTGATCGCGACGGAGTGCGGGCGCCGAAACAGGTGATCCCATTGCGTCCATTCCTCTATGATGTTGCCGTCGCGATCCACGACGATGAGGCAGTGCTCCCAGCGCGCATCGATGCCGAGCGTGCCCTGCCATTCGTTCCAGCCGTCGGAACCCGTGTTGCCGGGGCTCGTGATCGGGCCGACGGAGGCGTTGCGAAACGGCGTAGCGGACACGGGGAACGACAGGCTCGGTCCGACGTCGGGGTAGGGCACCTCCTCGGGACGCTCGAGATCCGGAAGCTCGCCGCGCATGAGCAGGAAGACCCTATCGGGGCTCTCCGCGTAGATCCCCTGCACGGCGCCCCAGGTCCAGTCCGCATGCCCGGCAAGCTGCGACAACGGCTTCGGCCAATCGGGCACCGCCTCGTATGGCCCGGTCTGATCCTGGCCGCCGACCAAGCCAGGCACGGCCGCGAAGCTCGGCGATCGCGCTGTGGGCGCCTGGGGAGCGTCCGGTGCGGGACGATCCGCAATGACGAAACCAATGACTAAGCCCGCGAGGGCAGCGACGGCGATAAGCGCGGTCTTGTTCATGAGCAATCTCCGAAAACTGGGCTCACCCTAGGTCACGTTCGTGCGGGCGTCAATCGATACGCTCGGCCACGGATGGGCTCGGCATGCCGAGCGCAAGATGCTGAGGTAAACTGCTCCGCTCGGATTGGGGGGTAAAGAAATCAATGAGTCTCAAGGACCGCTCGATCGCGATCGTCGGCGGAGGCATGGGCGGGCTCGCTGCGGGAGCGACGCTTGGCCAGCTCGGCGTCAACGTGACCATCTACGAGCAGGCGGGGGCGTTCACGCGCATCGGCGCCGGCATCCAGATGATGCCGAACTCGATGAAAGTGTTGCGGCGCATCGGTGTCGAAGACGCGCTGCTGCGAACATCCTTTCAGCCGTACTCGCATCTGAACCGTGAATGGGACACGGGCACAGTCGTGCGGGAACTGCCGATGCCCGCAGATCTATTCGGTGCGCCGTATCTGTGTATGCATCGAGCGGATCTGACCGACGCGCTCGCATCGGCCATTCCCCAAGGCTCGTTGAGACTCGGCAAGAAGCTTGCCGGCCTCGATCAGGACGGTCGCGGCGTGACGCTGCACTTCGAAGACGGCACGAGCGCGACGGCCGATGCCGTCGTCGGCGCAGACGGCGTGCACTCACTGGTGCGCGACCTCATCGTCGGCCCGGACGAACCGCTGCACAAAGGGCGTATCGCTTATCGCGCCGTGTTTCCGTCTAGCCTGCTCGGCGGGCGCGATATCGGTCCATCGCGGACGAAATGGTGGGGCGTGGACCGCCACATCGTCATCTACTATGTGACAGCGGCGAAGAGCGAGATCTATTTCGTCACGAGCGTGCCCGAGCCGGCCGGCTGGCTGACGAAGGAATCCTGGTCGGCGAAAGGCGACGTCGAAGAGCTGCGCGCTGCCTACGAGGGTTTCCACGAAGACGTGCGTGCTGTGCTCGGGGCATGCCCCGATTGCCACAAATGGGCGATTCTGGAACGAGAGCCGCTGCCGCGTTGGAGCGACGGACGCATCGTTCTGCTCGGCGATGCCTGTCATCCGATGACGCCATACATGGCGCAGGGTGCGGCGTGTGCGATAGAGGACGCGGCCGTGCTCGCGCGCTGCATCGAGCACTTTGACGGCGACGACTTCGAGGCAGCGTTCAAGCTCTACGAAGCCGTACGCAAGCCGCGCACGTCGAAGATCCAAGCGATCTCGAGCGCCAATACGTGGATGAAGGGCGGCGACGACGATACGAGCTGGCTCTACGGCTACGACGCCTGGAACATCCCGCTCGAGGCGGCGTCCGCTTGACGGGACCGGAAATCGCGAGCGAAGCAATCGACGCTGGGCGCTCGGAGCAACTGCTCGCGCGCATGGAGGCCGTGCCGTTAGGTCGCTGGCACCGCAGACCGCGCATCATCGTCGGCACTGCGACGTTCTTCGATGCGTTCGATGCGCTATCGCTGGCGTTCGCGCTCCCGGTGCTCGTCATGCTCTGGGACATCGCGCCCGCGCAGATCGGCGTGCTTATCTCAGCGAGCTACGTTGGCCAGCTCATCGGTGCGCTCGTTTTCAGCAGCCTTGCAGAGAAGCACGGTCGAATTCGGGGCGCGACGGCGGCCGTGACGATCATGTCGATCATGAGCTTGGGCTGTGTTTTCGCGGGCAATTTCCAGATGCTGCTGTTGCTGAGATTTTTGCAAGGCATCGGGATAGGCGGGCACATGCCCGTAGCGGCCGCCTATATCAGCGAGCTGTCACGCGCTCGCGGCCGCGGGCGCTTCTTTCTCCTCTACGAGATGATTTTTCCGATCGGCCTCATGGTCACGGGGCAGATCGGGCGACTCGTCGTGCCGAGCCTGGGTTGGCAGGCGATGTTCCTGATCGGGGCAGTGCCGGGGTTGATCGTTGCCTATCTGATCTCGAAGCTTCCTGAATCGCCACGCTGGCTTATCAATCGCGGGCGCCTCGACGAGGCCGAACGGATCATCGAGGTCATGGAAGCGCGTAACGCCTACGCGATGCAAGCGGAGGCCAAAGCGACGACGCCCTCATCACCGCC
>JAOTTJ010000343.1 GCA_029864465.1 Gammaproteobacteria bacterium
CGCAGCGGGCAGTCACCGGCCGCGCTCGGGTAGCTGTGCCCAGGCTGTGCCCGCAACGATTGAGGCTGCGACCAGGATCAACGGCAGCGTAATTCTTTCGCCGAGAATAAATCCTGCGAGACTGAGTGTGATGACGGGTTGTGCAAGCTGCCAGGACGCGATTCGTGTGACGCCTCCCCGGTCCAGGGCCCAGAACCAAGCGACGTACCCGCCGATCGTGCCGAAGAAAGCGAGATAGAGCATCGCGGCCCAGCTGACGCTGTCGACGCTCGCCCAGTCTGTTCGCTCGAGCAGAGCGACGGCAACTGGCACGAGCAGGATGGCCGCCAATGCGATGCCCCAGAAGGTTGTCGCCCAGGTTCCTATCACTGGCGTCGTCTTGGCGCCGGCTATGTACCCGATGGCGCACGCGATGACACCGAGAAAGATGATCAAATCCCCGCTAATCGATGCCTGAGCGCCCGTGTCGCGAGCGGTATAGATGATCAATACGAATGTGCCGATCACGGCGATCGACGATCCCAGCCACCAGCGAGAACGCGGCCATCCGGCACCAATGAGGGACGCGAACAGGCCAGTGACTATCGGAATGAGGGCCAGGATGAGTCCGGCGTGCGTTGCCGTGGTCAGGCCGATGCCAGTGCTTAGTAGCGTCGGCCATATGGCAAAGCTCGTGATCCCGGAAACCGCAAGGAGAACGCGGTCGCGACCGGCCGAGGGGAACGGCAGTCGGAGCGCAAGCGCGAGCGTGATAGCGATCGGTCCGGCGATGACCGAGCGCAGGACTCCGGTCGTGACCGCATCAATTGAGGATACGGCGACTTTCGTGGCGACCGGGGTTGCGCCCCAAAAGACGATCGCCAGAAAGGTAATGCCGTAGACGGCTAAGGAAGCCAGTTCGATCTCCGTGAAAGCGCAGCGGTGAATGATATTGTATGGCCGGATACGAGTCTCTGCAGGGCAAGTAGTTTAAGATTGGCTCCCGCAGACGACAGCTAGCTATAAAGCTAGCTCAGAATTTTCCCAGGAGTAAACAGCATGGTGAAAGCCGAGCCTAAAGCACCCGAACCGCATGTGCACGGTCCTGATTGTGGTCACGACCAGGCCCGTGAGCCGCAGGAGCCATTCCGGCACGCCGAACCTAAGCCTGGCCGCAATGATCCCTGTTCTTGCGGCAGCGGCAAAAAATACAAAAAATGCCATGGAGCCAGTGGCTGAAGCCATTTACGAATGAGCCCCGACCGAGCTGAGAGAATCAGCATTTTCGTGGATGTGCAAAACATCTATAACACCTGTCGCCAGGCCTATAGCCGCAACTTCGACTACAACAAGTTTTGGGCCAAAGTGACTCGCGGGCGAGAGGTCGTTAGTGCGATTGCCTACGCGACTGATCGCGGTGATGAAAAACAGCAGCAGTTCCAGAACATATTGCGAGCCATCGGTTTTACGGTGTTGTTAAAACCGTTTGTGCAGCGTGCCGATGGTTCGAGCAAGGCGGACTGGGATGTTGGCATGGCACTGGATATCTATGAGTCCGCGCCACACTGTGACACGGTCGTGCTGGCCTCTGGCGATGGCGACTTCGAGATCCTTCTGCGGCGCATTGGTGAGCGCTTCAATACTCGCACAGAGCTTTACGGTGTATTTCCGTTAACAGCGGCAGCGATAAGAATAGCAGCTGATAAATATGTGGCGATCGAAAAGAGTCTACTCTTGTAACCGGACTTAACTGTTCTCGTTGCGACGATCGGGTCATTGGTACGGCACAAAAATCAAGACGATCGTGAAGTTGGCGCTGCGATCGACGCTTGGGGCGCTATACCCGCGTATTCGGCAACGTCGACTAGCCAATTAGCGCTAGGCTAGATCGCCAATCGCAGCTCCTGCTCAATACTATAAGCAATGCCTGGGGTCGGCACGTAGTCCCGTCGAGTGGCGGGCCTGAGATCCAGAGTCGATTCGGCGCGAAAAGTGACGTTCGCATTCGGAAATTACTACTACAGCCTGCGAAGTCCCCATGCGACGGTCCTCGATACGGACATCGTTTTGGGAGGGATATTTTCGTGAACAAGAGACGATTGGCTCTCAGCAGCGTTCTAGCACTTAGTCTGCTACCGATAACGGTCATTGCACAACAGGTCGGAGAAACAGTCACCATCGACCAGCCTCTGTTTTCAGACCAGTATCTCGCCGGCCGCTTCGTCCAGGTTACCGCGCCGATTCAAGGGGACTTGGTGATCGCAGGGCAGGAGCTGGTAGTGGACGCACAGATCGGTGGGGATGTAATCGCTGCCGGGCAGTCTCTGACGCTGCGCGATTCCGTCTCCGACGACGTGCGAGCAGCAGGTCGGACGCTCACGTTAGATGCTCAGATCATGGGGCACGCAGTAGCAGCCGGTGCAGACGTCATCCTGACTTCGGACGCGTCCGTTGGAGATTGGGCATGGTTCGCCGGGCGGCGCGTGACGGTCGAAGGGCAAGTCGGCGGGGAGCTCAGGGCGGCCGGTCAGAGTGTGATGGTGTCCGGAGAGGTTGGCGGCGATGCGGTGCTTGCGGCCGAAGAGATCCAGATCGAGCCTGGTGCGATCATCCGTGGTGATCTTATCTGGGACAGCGAAACGGAACCCGATATTAGTGCGAATGCTACCGTCGAGGGCGAGATCATCCGAGAAGATCTAACTGGTGCGGTCGAGCAAATTGGGAGTTTTGCGGAATCTGGCGGCCTTGCAAGCACCGTGCTCTCAGGCATAGCCCTCATTGCCGCATCGTGTTTGGCGTTTCTGGTATTTCCGCGTTTCTCAGGGTCGGTGGCGGGTCGAATTCGTTCAATGCCGCTGCGAACGCTTGGGCTGGGAATCGGCGTGCTAGTGGGGGTCCCGCTTGTCATTGTGCTCCTGTTCGTCACGAGAATCGGATGGATCGTCGCTATAGGGACGCTGTTCGGCTATTTACTTCTGCTTCTCTGCGCAATGGTCTTCGGCGTGATCAGCGTAGGAAAGCTCGGACTCGAACTCACGAAGAAGGACCAGGCAGGCAGACGCCCCGTGCATCTGTTGGCGATAGGACTCGGCGTCGCTCTGATTCTGTTGCTGGCTCAGATCCCAGTACTGGGGACGATCGTTCTGCTGATCGTGTTGTTCAGTGGACTCGGCGCAATCAGCGGCGAGTTCTGGCAACGGTATCGGCAGCCCGCGTAGAACGCTAGTCGACCGGAATCATGGAAACAATGCACTCCAACATGTCTGTCTTGGCGAAATTGAATCTTCAAGATATAGATGCATGCAGAGATGTGTTTGCAAATAACTTCATCTGGCACTACTTCAATTCCAGACTACCTGAACTGGAAGGCGATCATATCGGCATTGACGGGCTTAAGAGCTTCTTCGCTAAGCTAGGCGAAAGAAGTAACAGTAGCTTCCAACAGAAATTGATTGATGCGCGTCCCGTAGGGGATGAACTCGTTATCACTCAAGTGCGCAATCGGATGGATCTGGAAGGTAAGACCATTGAAGTAGATGCCGTCGTTGTCTGGCGGATTGTT
>JAOTTJ010000344.1 GCA_029864465.1 Gammaproteobacteria bacterium
CGGTGGCGGGTCCGACGGGCAGCGGCAAGACGACGACGTTGTATGCAGCGCTCAATCATCTGAACTCGCTCGAGAAGAGCATCGTGACGATCGAGGATCCCGTCGAGTACCAGATGGACATCATCAACCAGAACGAGGTCCGCGAGAAGGTCGGTCTGACGTTTGCAAAAGTGCTCAAGCACGTGCTGCGCCAGGACCCCGACATCGTCATGGTCGGCGAGATCCGCGAGAAGCAGACGGCCGAGATTGCCGTGCAGGCCGCATTGACCGGGCATCTCGTTCTCTCGACGCTGCACACGAACGACAGCGTCGGTGCGATCACGCGGCTCATCGACATGGGCGTGGAACCTTACCTGTTGTCGTCCGCACTGATCGGCGTCATCGCCCAGCGGCTCGTGCGCACCGTCTGCCCGGGCTGCAAGACGACCTACGTTGCCGACCCTAAGCTCGCCGCGCGGTGCGGATGGGACAGCGACAAGCCGCTGCGTCTCGTCCGCGGCCGCGGCTGCAAGGAATGCTATGACTCCGGCTATCGTGGGCGTGTCGCGATCCACGAGACGCTCGAGACCGATGGGGAGCTCCAGCGCCTGATCGTCTCGAATCCGAGCCGCGACGAGCTCAGCGAGTTCATGAGTGGGCGTGAGATATCGACGCTGTTCGACGACGGGCTCGATCGTGTCAGGCGCCAGCTCACGACAATCGAGGAGGTCGGCCGGGTCGTGTCCGGCTGATCGGTGTCGGTATGGCGCTCGAGCTGCAGAAAGTCGCTACGAAAGTCCCCGCGACCGGCAAGCCCGGTCGTCGCCAGCTCGAGCTGCCGACGTTCACGCGCTCGAGACTCGGCGATCGCGATCGCATGTTCTTCACCGAGCAGCTCGCGCTGCTGCTCGAGACCGGCGCGAATCTCTACGATGCCCTGAAGACGCTGAAAAAGCAGAGCGCGAATCCGGCGATGACCGAGGTGCTCGACGCGCTCATGGCGGACATATCGGAGGGCCAACCGTTCTCTCAGGCGCTTGCGAAACACCCGAAGCTGTTCTCCTCGAGCTACGTCAATCTCATCGCCGCGAGCGAAGGCGGCGGTTTCATGCATACCGTGCTCTATGAGCTCAAGGCCATGGAGGACAAACGCGACGAGCTCAGCAGCAACCTGGTCTCGGCGCTGTCGTATCCCGTCTTCCTGATGCTGTTTTCGGTTGCCGTCGTCGTGTTCGTGCTGCTCGTCGTCTTTCCGAAGTTCGGCGATCTGTTCGGCACGATTTACGATCAGCTGCCGGTCACGACCAAATTCCTCATGAGCCTCAGCGATGCGATGACCGCGTACTGGCTGCACGGGCTCATCGCCGTGGGCGGCTTCGTTGCGCTGCTGGCTCAATGGATGCGCAGCGCGGCCGGGCGCGAGACCGTGGACAGGTGGCTGCTGAGCCTGCCGCTGCTCAGAGATATCTGTGCGGAGCTTTACATGATTCAGTCGCTGCGTGTCATGAGCCTATCTCTGGGCAACGGCGTCTCGATGATGGAGACGCTCAACGCGTGCCGCGACGTCGTGAGCAACACGACGTTCCGCCGTTTCATCGGCCAGGTCGAGCGGCAGGTCGAGGAGGGTGCCGGCATTGCGCGCGCATTCGAGGAGGCGAAGTTCGTGCCGCCCGTCGCCAAAGCCATGATCGGCACGGCTGAGGAGTCGGGTAATCTCGCGCCGGTTGCCGCTCGCGTGGCCGACTACTACGAGCAGCAGCTGAGCCGGCGGCTCAAGACGGTTTCGAAGATGGCCGAGCCCGTCATGCTGCTCGTCATGGGCGCCGTCGTCGGCCTGCTCGTGAGCTCGTTGATCCTGCCGATCTTCAAGCTGTCCCGCGCCGTTACGTAGACGATACGAATCTCCAGGATTTGAGAGCCGCGTCACATTTACAACGTCAAGAAACGTTGGAGCCGGCCGATAAATCCAGGGTTCCGCGGGATTGAGTGCACAGAAGGAGACCTCAGTGATACGACACAATAGGATAATCGGCAGGGACCAGGGATTTACGCTCGTCGAGCTTTTGATCGTTACGATTATTCTGGCGATCTTGGCCGCGATCGTCGTGCCGCAGTTCGCGAACACGACGGACGATGCCAGGGCCACCGCGTTCGACGCGAACCTCTCGGCGCTGCGCTCGGCCGTCGAGCTCTACCGACAGCAGCATCTGGCGTATCCGGGCAACGTGGCGGCGACGGCCGCAACCTGTGTCACCGGCGCCAACGAGGTGTCGGCCCTCGGTACGGCCTCGTTTCTCACGCAGATGACGCGCTTCACGAATCAGGCCGGACAGGCCTGCACAGGCACGGATCCGAATCAGTTCCGTTTCGGGCCTTACGTCAAGGACGGCATCCCGCCGAATCCCCTCGGCACGAGCAACGTAGTGACCGTGGTCAGCACGGGCATACTCGGTCTGGCGTCGGGCGGAACCGGCGGCTGGCGGTTCGACTCGGTGACGGGCGAGCTGATCGGGGATCAGTAAGAGCGTCTTTCTGCACTCGTGGGTTATGCGCTGCTCGCCGGCCCAATGCGACGAGGCGGCGTGGCGCGATTCTTGTCGTCGCAGCTCTCGCGGTTATACGCTCCTCGAGCTCGTAGTCGCCACTAGCATCCTCGCAGTGCTGGCGGCGATCGCGTTGCCGAGCCTCAGTGCCGGTGAAAGCGAGCGGCTCGATCTGGCCGCCGGCTGGATAGCCGAGACTGCGAGGTTTGCCCGCGCGGAGGCGCTGCGCACCGGCAACCCCGTGTATCTGGAAATCGACCGAGACACCGAGCGGCTGCGCGTGGCAGTTGCGGACTTGTCCGGCTCGACGGCCGCGCCAGGCACGATCCTGCGCGATCCGATCACGAAGCAGCAGCTCGATGTGATTCTTTCGGATATGGCAGCAACTGCAAGTATCGATGTCACCGACGAGCCGTTCGATTACCCGAGCGGCGGGCGTCAGCCTGTCGTCGTGTTCGACGCACAAGGGTTGCCGTTCATTAAATCCTCGGACGCGTTTCAGTTGCTGGAGTCTGGCAACATCACGCTCGAGCGCGGCGGGCAGCAGCGCATCGTGCGTGTGAGCCCGCTTACCGGGCGGGTGACGATCCAATGACACGGCGGCGCGCGAGCAGCCGCGCGGGCCAGCTCGGTCTGTCCTATGCCGAGACGCTGCTGGCCGTCGTCGTCCTGGCTGTCGCGCTCGTGCCCGCTCTCGAGACGCTCGATACGGCGTTCACGGGTGCTCGGGTAAGTGAGACAGTCATCGGATGGCAACAAGCGCTCGCGACGCGTATGGAGGACGTGCGCGCGCAGCCCTACGGAGATCTCGATGCCGCCGCGACCGCGGCCGGCAGCGAGACGACACCGAGCAGCTACTCGGATCCATCGGGTGGGCCCGACCGCGTGCTCGTTTTTCTCGCCCGCTACGACGGCGACAACGCCGACGCCGACAATAACCCATTCACGGGCGCGGACCCCGGATTGCTCTGGGTGCGCGTTGCCGTCGAGAACACTCCGTAC
>JAOTTJ010000345.1 GCA_029864465.1 Gammaproteobacteria bacterium
CTCTCCCGAACCGAAGCGATACTGCTCGACCATGACGACGCGCCGATCCGGGGTCACAGCCACGACATTGACCCAATCCGGCGACTCGAGCACGAGGCATTCCTGCTGCTTGGCCGTCGCTCGATTGCGCATGAGATCGAGCCGCGCGCGGAACAGCGGCATCTCGGGCCCGCGCTCACTGCCGAGCCTTTCCCAAATCAGGTCTTCGTCTCGCATCGTCATCTACGGCCTCCCGCCAACGGTGCTTTGTGTGCACGCACATCTTCCGCTGATCGCACCGCCCCGTCGAGAAATTCATCATTCTTGCCTGCATGAGGTGACCCTGAGATGAAGATGGCGTTCGGCGAACCGAGGCTGCGAGGCATCATCGAAATAGCACCTGTATCGGTCGCTCGGTAGTAACATCTCGGTTTTCCTCAGTTGCCGGCGCCCTGAGCAGAAGCTAGCGTGCTATAGATGTTCAGGCCGAGCACACATTATGGACCTATGAATGCGACAAACCCGAGACTCGCGCTGATCGCAACCGCTGCCATGGCGCTTGCGGGTTGTGCGTCCACACCGAGTGTTTATTCGTCTCAAAAGCCGAACGTCGATTTCTCGAGCTACGAGACCTACGGCTACGTCGCGCAGGCCGGCACTGACCGGCCCGATGCGCCGACCCCGCTGCTAACGCAGTTCCTCAAAGCGGCGGTCGATCGCGAGATGCAGGCGCTTGGTTTTCGCTATGTAGCGGAGGCACCTGATCTACTGGTCAATTTCTTCGTAGAGACCCGCGAAAGGATCGAATCGAGACCCGGGCCACCGCCGGGACCGTATCTAGGCTTCGGATACTACAGCTTCCGCCGGGGCTACTACGCCGGCTGGCGAGCGTACCCGCAAGTCGAGGTCAGCCAGTACACCGAGGGTACGTTGAATATCGACATCGCCGACGCGCGCCAGCGGGAGCTGATCTGGGAGGGCGTCGCGATCGGCCGCGTCACGCGGGCTGCCCGACGAGACGTTCAGGCCGCGGTCGATTCGGTGGTCCCTCAGATTTTCGCGGAGTTCCCGCTCCGTGCCGCTCGATAAACGAATCGGTCACCGGCCAGCACAAACGGTCGCTGCAGCTTGGCGGATGGGCTCGAGGTGCGCGAGCAGATCTGCGTCTCAACGACACCTCGCTTCAGCCGGCCTCAAGAGCGTGTTGCTCGCGGCGCTCGCCGCCGGAACCGCGCTTTCGGGTTGCGCGACCGTTCCGCGCGTTTATTCTTCCCAGAAGCCGCAAGTCGAATTCGCCAGCTACGAGACCTATAGCTACGTGGCCGACCTCGGGACGGACGAGCCCGGCGCACCGCGGTCGCTGCTGACGCAATACCTCATCGCGGCCGTCGACGAGGAGATGCAGGCGGCCGGTTATCGATATGTCGAGGAAGGCGGCGACCTGCTCGTGAATTTCTATGTCGAAACACAGGAGAAAATGGAGTCCCGGCTCAGGGGACCGGGACCGACGTCCTACGTCGGCGTCGGCTACTACATGTATAGACGCGGACTCTACATGGCCTGGCGGTCCTATCCGGACGCGGAAGTGGAGATGTACACCGAGGGCACACTCAACATCGACATCGCCGATGCGCGCCAGCGCGAGCTCGTCTGGGAAGGCATCGCGATCGGGCGCGTCACCGAGGCAGTGCGCCGCGACGTACAAGGCGCCATCGACGATGTTGTGCCGCGCATGTTCGAGACGTTTCCGGGCCGCATCGCGCGCTAGCATGCGGCGGTCGGCCGACCGCAGACCTTAGGCCAATCACGGGCTCAGCAAGGATTCGATCGGCCCGCGTCGCCGCGCGACGCTCATAAGCGCATACGTGTCGAGGAGCTCATAGCAGATCACGAGCTCGCGAGTCACCGGATTCCATTCCGCCTGCGGCTGCCGGCAGGTGCGCATGACGAACGTCGCCGGTGCGTCGAGGCTGAAGAACTCATCGAGTCGCGCAAACGTGTTGCGAATCAACCTGCGTTCCTCGATCAAACTCAACAGGCGCTGACTCGTCCGGCTCGGCGGTGGCTCGAAGCGAACCTCCACGGCTGCGCCCGGCGCGTCGCCCTCCTTCCTCGCATACGTATCGAACAGCCAATCGACCGCGAACGCCGCGCGCTCGTACTCGCGAGGGCAGCTCTGGGCGCGAGCCAACGGCATCTCGACGAGCGCCGGCAGTGCCGCGAACCGCTCGGGATTGCTGCCATAGAGCAGGCAGGCGACTGTCGAGAACCGCTGCACATTGAGCGCGTGCGTACCCCAGTATGGAATCGGGCTCGCATACTCGGCCGAGCGCTCCCAAGCGATCACGAAGCCGTCTGCCGTGTTGACCGCGAACCGCAAGAGCGTGTTTTCCGCAACGAGCACCGTGGCTCTCGGCCGGATCAGCAGCATCGCAGCGATATAGTCGGCTGCGTACTCCTCGGAGCCGAGTATCGGTATCTGCTTCTCGCCGATCACGAGATGCGCTAGCTCGTGCAGCAGCACGAATTGCAGGTTGCCGAGAACAAAATCGTCGGGCGCGCTGAGGGCTGCCGTCGCCTGCGCTTGGCCTGGCGGACTGAACGAAACAAGCAACGCCGCGCTCATTCCGACGATAAGTCTTCTAACCAATGTGGCCTCCTCCTCGTCAATAGACATTGCGCGCCGTAACCAAGTTCACGGCGCGAGGAGTGGCCGTACTCAGTAGACGTCGACGAGCTGCGCGCAGCCGCAGGGCTCGAGCCCCTCGGAACACACCTTGACGGTATCCGACGGGCATCTGCGCTCGACCTGAACGAGTCGTAAGCTTTGCTGCGACGTCGCCGCGCAGGCACTCAGCGCAAGAACGAGTAGCGTGATCGTGATCTTCGAGATCGTCATTTGTCCGAACCTACGCCGTCAGTCGATACCGCCCCCTAGACACAGGTCGCCGTTTCCTAATACAGCTCTATTTTCTAGCTATCTCATAAACTTAAGAGCTATTCCTGTTACTGCACTGTAACAGTTGACACGGTCGCAGAAGCGCAATGCACCGCGCTATGAGAGTGAATGCCAGTGGCGAAAATCGGGCGCGATGCACCGCGCGCGTTAGTCGAAGACAACCGAATACCTGCCGCGCTGCCGTCTACGCTCTTGCGCGCTCTAGTTATCGAGAAAGCGTCTCGTCGCCTCCGGGTCGCATTCGCCCGAGAACATCTGCAAGTGCGGCGAATAAATCAGCGGTCGCCTGTGAACCATCGGCTCAGCCAGATACTCAGGGTCCTCGAGCGTAAACTCGAGATCGATGTGCGCACCGTCCTCGGTGAGTCGGTAACGCTCCACGACGTGCTTCTGTCCACCCGACGGAATGCCGATCTGGTAAGGCGAACGATGGTCGGAGAAATTTGTCGTGTCCACGACCAGCGTGTCCCCGTCCCACCAGCCTATGGAGTGGCCCGTCACGAACCGCTCGCTCGGGTCGGGATGCTCGCGGCCGTCCATGTACACAGTTCGCTCCTCGCCGAACGCTTCGCTGCGAATGAAGA
>JAOTTJ010000346.1 GCA_029864465.1 Gammaproteobacteria bacterium
ACGGTGGCCCACCGCCCACGATCAGGTCGGCATCGACGATCGCGTTCGCAACATCGAAGCCGTTGAGCCTCTGCTGGGCCTGCGCCAACGACGCGAGCAGTGCGAGACTGACGAAAACGAAAAACGCGGAACGTGTCATCGCGTGGCTCCGAAATTAAACAGATCGCTGTCGTCGAGTTAGACCTTGCGACGCACCGACTTATTACGCCTGCCGCAGGTCCGAGGCGGCGGCCTCCTGGGAAACTCGTGGCTATTCTGTGAGCTCCGCGACGATGAGCTCGGTCAACGCATCGCCTGTTGTCGTGCGAAAAATGTGCTGCGCATGCGCATTTCCAGGAAGGATCTCAAGACGCTTGGGACCAGCCGCACGACGAAACTGTTCTTCGACGGAGCGACGGAACGAGTCGCCTTCGGAGACGATGAAGAGCTTCGTGCCGATCATTCGCTCGGGCTCTGGGTACGACACGGCGGCCAGCAGGATCAAATGCGCGATCTCACCGTCGACGGCATTCGCGGCGGCCTCGCCCACCGCTCCGCCACCCATGCTGGCGCCGAGCGCCGAAACTTCACGGGCACCGCGCGCAGCCAGGTAGCGGATTCCCGCGAGCACATCCTCGTGCAGCGCACCACGCCCACTGCTACCCGCACGCGAGCGCCCATAGCCGTGAAAATCGATCGCGAGCACGGTCAAGCCTTCGGCAGCGAGCCGCTCGGCGAGGTCGTGCCAACTTTCCTTGTCGAAAATTGCTCCGTGGGCGAGCACGACCGCGCTCGCTCCGGCGCCATAGAGATTCGCGACAATCGTGCCGCCGTCAGCCGTCGGAAAATCGACCTCGGCGGGCTGCGCCCTCGCCGCCTGCGCCACAATCAACAGGAGCGCGAGCGACAGCCAGGCAGCCCAGGCACTTGCGTCTGGCCGGCCGGCTCCGATCGCTGATTTCATCCAGTGACGTGCATCCATTGCAGCGATCGTACTCAGCGCAGGCCGCTCAAGCCAGCGGCCCGGCAGCACTTGCCCGCACGGCATCAGACCGGCACTATCCGGCCCATGCCACGAAGCGTCCGCAGATGCCCCTGACCCGGCGCGAGATGATCGGGCTCGGCGCCGGCGCTGCAGCGGCTGTCGCCGTACCGTGGCGGGTGCCCCTGCCCCAGTCTGTCAGCCCGATCAAGAAGACCATTCCATCGACCGGCGAACAGCTCACGCCGATCGGCGTTGGCACCAACCGCTATGGCGTGAGCGCATCATCGAGCACGATGACGGAGCTGCGCTCGACGCTGGCACGGTTTCATGCGCTCGGCGGTCAAGTCATCGACACGGCCGAAGAGTACGGCCGCGCCGAGGGCAATATCGGCGATCTCACGCATGCGCTCGGTATCAACGACGAGCTCTTCATCGCGACCAAGATCAGAATGGTCGGACGTGAGGCTGGCATCAGAAGCGTCGAGCAATCCTTCGACCGCCTGCAACGCGAGCGGCTCGACCTCGTGCAGGTCCACGATCTCACTGATTACTCTACACATATTCGAACGCTTCGTGACCTCAAAGCCGACGGCCGCATCCGCTACATCGGCATCACGGCATCGCGCCACGCGTACGCCGCCGAGATGGAACGGCTCATGAACACGGGTGATGTCGATTTCGTGCAGCTGAGCTATACGCTCGACGAGCGGCGCGCTGCGAGCCGGCTGCTACCGCTCGCGACGGATCGTGGCATCGCCGTGATCGTCAACCGGCCGTTCGGTAGCGGCAGCTTGTTCCGCAGAATTGGCGAACACCCATTGCCCGATTGGGCAGCGGATATCGATTGTACGAGCTGGGGGCAGTTCGTCCTGAAATACATCATCTCCCACCCGGCCGTGACCTGTGCAGTCGCCGGAACACGCCGAGAAAGCCACGTCGTCGACAATCTCGGCGCGGCCTACGGGAGGCTGCCCGATGCGGAGCTAAGAGCCCGTCAAGAACGCTTCTTCGACGACATTGCCTGATTAGTCTGCGCTGTACCTTGTAAAGGCCCCTCTGGCAATCGGTAGCGACGCAGGCCCTTCCGCAGAGAAAACAGTACCGTCGGCGTCTACGGCGATCCCTTCACCAGCGGTAAAGTGATAGCCACGCGTCTCGTCGGGATATCCCGGAATAAAGGCAGTCAATCTGTCTTCGTTTAGAGGGCCGACGCGAACGCCCGCAATCCAGTTGACGTGGCGGAAAGGGTCGGATTCGGAGTCGATCGTGTAGACGAGATTGTCCTCTGTAATGAAGATCCCGCTAGTTCGACCATAGCTGTAGCGCGATTCCAGGTAGTTGCCGTCCAGATCGAATATCTCCAGGCGATGGTTGCCGCGATCCGCTACCCAGAGCCGGTTTTGCGCATCGATCTCGAGCGCATGCGGCGTACGAAAGTCGCCATGATCCGTGCCTAGCTGCCCCCACTCTTTAATGAAAGTACCATCAGCGGCGAACTTCATAACTCGCGCTGTTTGGCCAGCCCGTTTACCCTCTTCTACGGCGGCGGCAGTCGTCATTTGTTGGCCAGCGTGGCCGTCCGATACGAAAATACTGCCGTCCGCTGCGACGATAACGTCGTTCGGCCCATTGAAATGGGCGCTGTCGTTACCGGCCTGCCCCGCCACACCCAGACTCATCAATAGTTCGCCGTCCGGACTGAATTTGTGGACTTGCTGACCTTTGGTGCGGCTCGCATTAGCGACAAAATCCGTGACCCAGACGTTACCGTCGTAGTCCACATCGATACCGTGCGGAATTGTGAAGATTCCCGCGCCGAAATTGGCCAGCACTTCGCCCGTGTTGCGGTCGAACTTGAAAATCGGATCCACCGGATTGGTATCGCAGCTAACAGCACCGTCTGCAGGGCCGGTGCCAGCGCCACCACCGGCGCCACAACGCTCATAAGCCCAGATGTTGCCATCGGTGGGATCGATATCGATTCCTGCTGTGTGCCCCCAGGTTCGCCCGGCGGGTAACTCACCCCATTGGGTGGTAACTACAGGAAACGGGTTAGGGATGCCTTCACCCGTGATGATATTTCCGCCGACTGAGCTGCCTGAGCTGCAGCCGACGAGAAACAGGAAAACTCCCGGGACGGTCCATTTCATTCGATCAACAGACATGCGATCTCTCCAGTAAAAGACGGCCGTGTCCGGCCTTGAGCAGACATTCACGCCAGCAAGAATACCAGCATCCTAGTAGCGCCCGCAGTCCAATTCGCCCTCAATCCTGGCTCTGCGGTACTGGCCACGAACCTTCCTGTCGTTACTCAGAACTCACTATGTGGAAACACTATTAATGAGGCCAATCCGGCGCCGTTCTTTCGCGTGATCGTAAGCTGCTGAAACGTTGATTCGGACGGATACGTTGTGCCCGTTAGCGTCACGAGGACCAATGGCGCATCGAAAGCGGATGCGGAAATTGAGAATACGCTCAGGGCAAACCCACCTTGGATAGTCACTGAGGGCCGGTCTTTGCCTCACGTCGGTCGGCGCGCTCAGTACGCTACGGAA
>JAOTTJ010000347.1 GCA_029864465.1 Gammaproteobacteria bacterium
GTCATAGAGGGCCGATTCGAACGGTCTCCAGCGCGCCATTGCCAGCGGCACTCATAGAAAAAGAGGTATCCGCGATGTCGACGCAGAAAGACAACGATCGAGGCTCGAGCGAGCACACCTCGGAGGACCGGCGCCGATTCTTGCAGACGAGCGCACTTGCCGGTGCGGCTGCGCTTGTCGGCTCGGCCAGTGATTCGGCGAGCGCACAACCGGCTGCCGGTGAAGGCGCAGCGCAGCAATCCTCTACGCCGCTCATGACGGCCGAGGCCGAGGCGGCACCACCGGGTGAAGTTCAGGTGATCGGCGCCGATGAGCGCTGTGGCTCAGACTTCATGGTTGATGTCATCAAGTCGCTCGACTTCGATTACGTCTGTGCGAATCCCGGCTCGAGCTTCCGTGGCTTGCACGAGTCGTTCATCAATTACGGCGGTAACGATGCCCCGGAGCTCATCACCTGCTGTCACGAAGAATCCTCGGTCGCGATGGCGCACGGCTACTTCAAAGCCGAAGGCAAGCCGCTCGCAGTCATGGCGCATGGCACAGTCGGGTTGCAACATGCTGCGATGGCCATCTACAACGCCTGGTGCGATCGCGTTCCTGTCTACATTATTCTCGGTAACCACAACGATGCCGGTTTGCGCCGCGCAGCCGAGTGGTATCACGGTGTGCAAGATGCTGCGCTCATGGTGCGTGATTACACGAAATGGGATGACACACCCTGGTCGCTGACACATTTCGCCGAGTCCGCCGTGCGCGGTTACAAGGTTGCGATGACGCCGCCAATGGCGCCGGTCGTGCTCGTACTCGATGGCCATCTCCAAGAGGAGCCCATAGCGAAACATGCATCGCTGGCGATTCCGAAGCTGACCATCCCCGTCCCGCCACAGGGCGAATCGGGTGCAGTCGAGGAAACCGCTCGGCTGCTCGTCGAAGCCGAGAATCCCGTTATCGTCGCCGATCGGTTCGCACGCACGCCGAACGGCATGAGCTTGCTCATCGAGCTCGCCGAAAGCCTTCAGGCTGCTGTCATCGATCAGGGCAGCCGCATGAATTTCCCGTCGCGGCACCCGCTCAACCAGAGCCAGCGGGCCGGTGCAGCCATTCGCGACGCCGATGTGATCGTCGGCCTCGAGCTCGTCGACTTCTGGTCGACCGTGAACTCGCTGCGCGATCAACTGCACCGCTCCTACCGGCGGGTCGCCCGACCCGAGGCGAAGCTCGTCTCGATCACGACGAGTGATCTGTACATCCGCGCGAATTACCAGGATTTCCGCCGCATGCAGGAGGTCGATATTGCCATCGCCGCCGATGCGGAAGCGACGTTGCCGTCGCTCATCGAGGAGGTGCGCAGGCTGACGACACGCGGCCGCAGTCGGGCCTTCGAGGCGCGTGGCGAGCGTCTGGCCGAGGCGCATCAGGAGAGTGCCGCAAACGCGCGGGCAGCTGCGGCCTACGCGTGGGATGCATCGCCCGTCAGCACGGCGCGTCTGTGCGCAGAGGTTTGGAATGAGATCAAGAACGAGGATTGGTCGCTCGTCTCGAGCTATTACAGCGATGGCGGCAGCTGGCCGCGTCGTCTCTGGGATTTCGATAAGCCCTACCAGTGGTTGGGTCATGCAGGCGGCGGCGGGATCGGCTACGGTGCGCCCGCCTCGGTCGGGGCGGCGCTTGCGAACCGCAAGCATGGGCGGTTCTCCGTCGCCATTCAGACCGACGGCGATCTCATGTACGCACCGGGCGTTCTCTGGACGGCCGCGCACCACGGTATCCCGCTATTGAGCGTTATGAACAACAACCGCGCCTACCACATGGAGATCATGCATGTGCAGCGCATGTGCAACGCGCGCAATCGAGGCGTCGATCGCGCGCGCATCGGCAGTGAGCTGACGAATCCGAATATCGACTACGCCAAGCTCGCAGATGGTATGGGCGTCTATTCCGAAGGACCGATCTCGAGTCCGGCGGATCTCGGGCCTGCGCTTCGCAGAGCCGTCGAGGTCGTCAAACGCGGTGAGCCCGCGCTCGTCGACGTCGTTACTCAAGTACGTTAGGCGGTGGTGATGATTCGATCCGCGTATTGCAACTGGCTCGCGGCGGCTGCCGCGCAGTTCATCGTAGTCGCGCTGGCGAACGCCCAGACTGTCGTGGATGACAGCCTGGCGTTGCTCGCGGCGTCCGGCTGCGCCGCGTGCCACGGGCCGGCGGGACTTGGTACGGCTTTGGCGCCCCCGATCGTCGGTCCAGCGCTATCGGAGGAGGAGTTTCGCGCGGGCGTGCGCAATGCGCGCGGCTCGATGCCGAGCTACAGCGTCGAAGTCCTGTCGGACGGTGTGCTCGATGCGCTCTACGCGTACTCGAGCGCTCACGAAGGGATCGGTGTGCCGGTCGGGCGCGTCGCCCGCGGCGCGGAAGTCTACGAGCGCGTCGGCTGTTATTCCTGCCACTCGAATCAGGGCCAGGGCATCATGCACGGCCCACGCATTGCGCCGAACCCGATCCGCTGGGGCCGATTCGTATGGTATATCCGCCACCCGAGTGGCCAGATGCCGCCGTATTCGCCGGACGTGCTGAGCGATCAGGATCTCGCGGACATCTATGCATTTCTGCGGCGCCGTGTGCAGCCGCAGCCCGTGGAGAGCATCCCTCTACTGGCGCCCTGAGCCGTCCGTCCGAAATCCGCGTTACACGGCGGCGGCCTTGATAGTTGCCATCGCTTCGTCTGCAGACTCGACGAAGCGAATGAAATCGAGATCCTCGGTGCCGATGACGCCGATCTCCAAGAGCGCGTCGAAATCGATAATCCGCCGCCAGAACGACTCGCCGAATAGCAGCACGGGGATTCGATCGATTCTGCCGGTCTGCAGCAACGTCAGCGCCTCGAAGAGCTCGTCGAGCGTTCCGAATCCGCCCGGAAAGAATACGAGCGCGCGGGCGCGCAACAGGAAATGCAGCTTGCGTATTGCGAAGTAGTGGAATTGGAATGTGAACTCAGGCGTGATGTATCGATTCGGCACCTGCTCGCGGGGGAGGACGATGTTCAGTCCCACGGATGGCGCGTCGACGTCCGCCGCGCCGCGATTGGCCGCCTCCATGATGCCTGGGCCACCACCGGTCATGACGACGTAGTCGAGCTCGTCGCCGTCCGTCGTCGACTCGGCGATGAGCGTTCCCAGGCGACGCGCTTCGTCGTAATAGCTGGGGTCGAGCGTGCAGTTCGTCGTGCTGTCGGCGATCGGTGAATCGGCGGGCCGTACGCGCGTGCTGCCAAAAACGACAACAGTCGAATGGATGCCGGCAGCGCGCATCCGGCGCTCCGGCTTGAGGAACTCGAGCATGAGGCGCACGCCACGCAGGTTATCCTCGAGCAGGAACTCGTGATCCGCAAATGCGAGCCGATAGCTCGGCGATCGTGTCTGCTCGGTCGTGATGGAGTGCCGGCCCGTATCAACGTCTTGTTCGGCGGTCGGGAGGCTCTGCCGACGCGGCTTATCAG
>JAOTTJ010000348.1 GCA_029864465.1 Gammaproteobacteria bacterium
TAGCCTTTCTCGTGCAGACGAGCCATCGCGTCCCAGTCATGGGACTTCCAGGCCCGCGCACCGTTGTCGTGAAGCGTGAGATGGAGAAGCGCCAGTACGGCTTCGTCGATCTTGTCGTTGTCGATTTTCATGCCTGTTCCCCTAGCTTGCGGTCATAACGATGCATCGAGCGCCGCGAGGAAATTTCGTTTCTGCTTGTGTTGGTCTCGCAGTCGGGCGACGAAGCTCGCAAACTCATCGCGGCCGACAGCATCGTAGCTCGGTTTCGCTTCGACGATCACTTTCACAGCGTCTCGGTAGCCCCGCTTGTTCTTCTTCGCGATCAGTGCCTCAATCGCAAGTGCGTAAAGCTCACTGGCGCGTTGCGGTGCGGGGTCGCTGAGCCATCTCGCCGCCTCTCGCAGGCGTTCAGGATCACTCACGCGCCCGACCAAGGCTTGGAATGATCCTTCCCAATCCTGCTCATCCCGCAGAATCATAGCGAGCGTGAACGCGTGCCGCGCCGCCTGCCAGGGCCTCTTCACAGGCTCGCCGAGCTTCGCTTTCACCGCTGCGCGAACGGAATCTACGCAACCCGCGCGGTCGGCGACCCCCAGCAGCTCGCCGAAGCTCTCATACTCCGGCTCGTGCCAGAACACCTGCTGCTGTGCCTCTACGGCGGCTTGCCAGTCCTCTCGCGCGATATGTACCTGGGACCATAGCCACGCGGCTCTGATCTCGTTACCGCCATCGATGGCATCGGCCTTGGCCAGCCACGCCGCTGCCGCTTCAGCGTCGAGCTTGCGCAGACAGAGGTCCGCGATGTGCCGGTATTCACGTTCGTTTGTTGCAGTTACCTTCTCTAGCTCGATCAATGCGTCCCAGTCCTCGGCCAAGGCGGCCCGTTCCTTGAGGTAGACGCTCAAATGGAGATAGGGATACTTCGCGTTAAAACTGGCTCCAGAACGGAGTTTTGGCATGGCATTCAGCCGCGCTTGAACTTGCGAATAGAACGCTTCTAGTCCTTCATCTCCAAGAGCCTCAGCGAAACTTTGCGGTACGTCCGGGAACTGATCCGAGTCGGAGTCCAGGGCGAAATTCAAGAGATGCTCGGCCTTGCGATCAGCCGACCAGTCGAGCCGCCGAAGCGCCTCGACGTGTAGCTGTTGCAGCCGCTCGTATGCGCCGTATCGATAGCCGCCGGAGTCGTCGATCTGCTCCAGCGCTTTCTCGATTCGCGTGATTGCATAGAGGACCGTTCTGAGAAGCACGTTGGGGGCGATTTGGCTCGCAACGGCTCCGATGTTGTCCAGCGTTGCCTCGATACGTGCGAAATACGCCGCCACCTGGCTGTACTCCCACAGCGGGCGAGGGCGCGTGACTTTGGTAATTGCTTTCTTGAGCCGCTTTGCCGGGGCGAAATCCGTGACGAGCTCTGCCTGAAGCAGCATCCGCTCCCTAAGCTCGGGAAGCTTTCGCGATGCGCTCATGAGCTCCGCAACCAGTGCGGCAGGTGTCTGCAGCGTCAGGTACGCCTCGAGCTTCTCGTCATCGTTGCCGTGCTCGAGCAGCGAGCCGTTAATCTGTCGCGCCTGAAGGACGAGCGCGAGCGCCACGCAATGCTTACAGAAGTCGATGCCCTCGGAAGCTGGACAATCGCATGCGCCATCGAGCTGACGGTCCGAGTGGGCAAGTTGCACGGTGTAAAGCTCGGTGCCGTGCACGAGTGCGGAAGTGCGCCGCTCGGTAGATTCGATCGCAGTGACTCGGCCCTCTGCGAAGTAGTTCAATCCGCGCTCGTAGGCGCCAGGGCCTGCCAACTTGACGAGAAGCGCTTCGGTGATCTCGATCAATCCGCTGTACCGTGATCGGGTGCCGCCCATGGATCGATCAGCTCGAGACCGAGACCGCCGAAGTCCTTTGCATCTCGAGTCGCGAGCGTCAGGCCATAGGCGGCCGCGGTGCCCGCGATCTGCAGGTCTGCGAGCGTGGATGGAAGTTGGTGCACGCCGAGCCCAGCTGCGCGTGCCGCGATCAAGAGATTCACTGCGGCTTCAGCCGCCGCGGCATCGAACGCGTAGATGCGATCCGCAAACCTCCGAGTCATTCGCGCGACTGCCGACTCCAGCGTGTCGCGCCGCCGTCCCCGAGGAGGGAAGGCAACGCCGGCAGCGAGCTCGAAGAGCGTGACGGTCGAGACCGCGGATTCCGGAAAGTGCTCATCGAGCCAGGTCACCACACGCGGTTCCGGGGAAGGCTTGAGCGCCTCGGAGAGGACGTTGGTGTCGAGCAGGAACAAGGCAGCCGCAGCCGGCTCAGTGCTCGTCGAGTGGCTTGAGCTTCGCCGAGCGCAGCAGCGCCAGGTTCTCGTCCAAATCGGCGCCCGGCCGCGACACGCTCACGAGCCAGGAGCCGAAGGGTTCAGCCTCGTCGGGCGTCTCGGCGCTCTCGCGGGCAAGCTGCTCCAAAGCACTGCGCAAGTCCGCTTCCAGACTGACTCCGCGCCGCTTGGCCCGACGCGCAAGCAACGCCTTGGTTTTCTCGCTCACGCGCCTAATGAGAATGTCTGCCATCGTCGAGACTCCTTGGAGCCGAACGATATCATGATATCAGTTCTAGTCACAACGTGATGGTGCGCGCTGATCGCCCATGGGGGCTAGGAATAGGAATCTACGCGGGTCTTGTTCGGCTGAGTGACAACAGGAATCCTTCCGATGCTTCAACGGCGTTCGCCAGCTCCTAAGAGGCGCGTCGAATGACCGTTTCCGGCCGTTAGCTGCCGATCAGATTCCCATCATGCTTACAACAACCGTGTCACACTACCAAAATAACTAGGAAAGCCGCGATCAGAAAATCAAACACGGCACAGGCCGGTGGAAACCACGCTGAAACCCCGGTGCTTATCGCGCCAATGTCATGGGCCCAGTCCCATAGACCATGCGACGTATACCCAAAGACTAGCCATACTGGTGAAACCAGTAAGCCGAGAGCCGCGGAAACGAAGACTATGAGACCGACAACAAGCTCAGAGATCACGACGGGGGTTCTCTGAGATTGCGCCAGAAGGGCCCCCAGGTAGACACATGCGGTAAGCGCCAAGAATAAAGAAAGCAAGGGGATCCCGAATCTCGCCAGCGGAAAATGAATTCCCAACACGGCGACGATTGCAAGAGCAGCTCCAGCTCCCGCTCCTCTCAGCCTTATGGTCAAGTGGCGTACCTCACGCTACGACGTCTTAGCACCAAACATCAGGGTCTGCTTCCGGCCAAAAGCAGAAATTCGACGGAGTCCTATCCGCCCTAGACCCGTAACCGTCATCGTGTAGCAACTGAGACAGATTCCCTATCTATCTCACTTTAACCAACACTCGCGTCGAGCCAGTTTATCAGTATCTCATCCGACCAGGCTGTGAAACCCCTGTGGCTGACGAGGGTCAACAAGTCATTGGATGCGGTAGATTTAATGGGCGGTTTATCTAACCAGCAGCATCGCGTGCGATAATCGCAGC
>JAOTTJ010000349.1 GCA_029864465.1 Gammaproteobacteria bacterium
ATCGATCGCCGGCACCTGTTTCTGTCGTTTCTCGGTCGCCTTCATCGCAGGTCTCCCTGACGAATGTTGGCGTTCAGAATAAGGCTGCGGAGCTGAACTGTCGCTGAATGGCCTGCCGGCGACATTGAGGAAAAGCGCGCTATCTCACGAGACGGTCATCCGCAGCATCGTGATTCGGCCAATGCCGTAAATCGATCGGCGCGACAGCAACGCTACTGCACTTGGTCAACGACCTCGCGTATTTTCGAGTTGCTGGTGAGCGCAATAATCTTGGGATGATTCATCAGCGCCGCAAAGTTACCGGACGCCAGCGCACTCACGATCTCTGGGTCGGCCAGAACGGCCTGCACGTCAGGATCGTTTTGCAGGGACTGAATCGTCGAAAGCAGGCCCGGATCCTGCAAAATTCGTAGCTGTGTAGCTTGTAGCGCTGCCGCGTTCGCGGACGATCCGGTCGTTGGTGATCCGTTCGCTGGCGATCCGTTCGTTTGCCCGGCATCGTGATCGATCGTGCGAATATTCTGCTTGCGCACGCGCAGTGTGCCCAACGATACGGTCTCGACGGTGTACACGTCGTCCTGCAGCGTCTTGATGTCGCCATGAATGACAGTCCCGTCCTTCAATACCAGCGTCGCTGCAGACGCGGTCCCGCAGAGGACAGAGATTGCTGCCAGCATAGACAGAAGGACGCAAGCAATTCTGCTGAGAGTTAGATCACGCATTGCACCTATCCCGATCGACCTCGTGCCAGTCTAACCCGAAAGACCGTGAAGGACCCGGCGTAAAGGCGTTATGTCGACTGCGCTGAGCGGGCCGCTGAATTGTCCAATGAAGTCGTTCTTGTCCGCTCGGGCCGCGGTCTCGAAACGTCGGCTTTCGGCCAGATGGTTTGGCCCCAAAGCGGACGTTCTCGAGCGAGTCCTAGCGAGCACACGCCGCTACAGGCGGCGAATCAAGCCAACGGGCCCGGATTGTTGCGGTAGCGATTCACGATCGCATCGGCCGTCATATAGGCGAGGGCCTGAATGGTCAGCGTCGGATTGAAGCCGCTCATTGTCGGGAAGGTCGAGCTTCCGACCACGAACAGATTGGGGATATCCCAGGTCTGCCCGTAGCGGTTCACGACCGAATTCGCCGGATCGCTGCCCATGCGCGTGCCACCCTCATGATGCGCGCCGGGTCTGCCCGGGCTCAGCGGCTGCCGCCACACCTGGCTGGCGCCCATCGCCCACCCGATCTCCTCCATCTTCTGCAGCATGTACTCGACGCGCGCGACCTCGTCCGGCCGCCGCCAGTCATAAGTCATGCGCGGGGCCGGCAGGCCCCATGCGTCTTTGACGTCTGGGTCGAGGTCGATAGTCTGGTCGGCGTACGGCAGATTTTCCGTTTGCGCAACCATCGAGGCATGCCGCGTGTAGGCATCGGCAATAAAGTCGCGATACGCTGCGCCCCAACGCGGAGTTCCGGGCGGCGGCGTAATCGTAGACGCACTGATCGGGCCGCCCTGCAAATTCTCGGTACCGATCGAAATCTGCGAACCGCGGATAAAGCCCACGTCGCTATGATCGAAATTGTCGGCATTGAAGTCGTCGATCGTATGCTTCTGAGCACTCGGCCCCATATAGACGTTCATGTGCCGGTCGTCGAATGTCACGAGCAACCGCGCCATCATGTGTGCCATCACGTGTTTACCGACATGGCCGCTCGAGTTCGCGAGACCGTCCGGAAACTGCGCCGTCCTCGAGAGCAGAAGGAGACGCGTATTGTCATAGATGAACGGCGCGAGGATGACGAGATCGGCTTCGACGTTATTGTCGGAACCGTCGGGAAGGTAGTACGACACACCGGTCGCACGGCCCGAATCGTCGGTATCGACGTGGTAGGTCATTGCACCGGTGACGAGCTTGAAGTTGCCGGTCTCGTCAGCTTCGGGAAGCTTCGTGACCAGAATCGAGGACTTCGCACCCATGTGGCAGCCGAAGCCCTGGCAAAAGCCGCAATAAGTGCAACCGGGCCGCCCCTGGTAGGGCTCGGAGAGGATTGCGCGCGGCGTGGAGAACGGGTGATAGCCAAGCTCGCGCGTCGCCTCGTCAAAAGCGATGCCTGGTTGCTCGACGAGCAGCGGCGGTAATGGATACTCGCGACGGCGCGGCGCTTCAAACACGTTACCGCCGCCGACGAGCGTTCCTTGCAGATTCCCGGCCTTGCCCGACACACCAAGATCGTACTCAGCACGATCATAGAACGGCTCGAGATCAGCGTAGCTCAGCGGCCAATCGGCGATCGACGAATCCTCGGGGATTGCGCGTTCTCCGTAGCGCTCGATCGTCTGCGAACGCGCTCGAAAATCGTCTTCGTGCATACGCCAAGACACCGCACCGTAATGCACGGTGCCGCCGCCGGCCTGATTGCCGTAGGCGAGCGTGCCCAACGGCGTCGCGCTTGCATTCGTGTTTCGTCGCCAGGTGACGGGCTGGCGCTTGATGTCCGGGCGCGTGTCCTGTCGCTGAAAGAAGCGCAGCTCGTCCTGCCCGGCGAAATCAGAGGTCTTCAACCGCGGACCACGCTCGAGCGCGATGACCTGCATACCGGCTTTGGCGAGCTCGGCAGCGATGATTCCGCCTGCCGCGCCAGCGCCAACGATAACGACGTCGGTTCTCTCGGTTGCCATGGCTCAACCCCTCCGCGTGGCTTGCGACTGCAGCCCGATGATCGGCGCGCGGCTGAAGGGCTCCGTGCTGCGAACTTCGGCCGGCGTGTACGTAAACTGCGCGCCAGGAAAACCGACGAGGCGCCAGCCAGCAAAGTTCTTGTTCCCGCCATAGACGGGGTCGGCGAACATCCCCTCCATTGTGTGCGTACGCACCGTCTGGAAAAAAGCCTGCGCGGTAGGCCATTCGAATCCCTCGGCTGTGCCCGCCTCTAACGCAGTGATGACGGCGTCCTGCTGCGATGAATCAAGGCTTGCGAAAGGCGCGTCGTGGCTCGAGCGGCAGTACGCATCGAGCGCGACAAGGCCGCGGCGGTAGAAGTGCTGTTGGTCGGCATACGCCCCGGCGAGCGCGAGGTCGATATAGTTGAGCACATCCGCGTCCGTCGCCCCCGGTTTGTCCGGCGCCCCAGGCATCAGTCGCTCGGCGAACGCCGCAACTGCCGCCGCCTGCTCGAGGTTGAAGAAGGCGCCGTGTTGTGTATCAGCGGGACGCAGCTCGCTAGCTCCTTGCGCAGTGTCACCAGACTGCGCGCTTGCAGTAGGAACGAATGCCGCAACTGCGCCGGCACCCGCACCGACCGCAGCCCCCTTCAGAAACGCACGACGAGATGCACTGTTTTTGTCTTTCTTCATGACGCCCTCCAACGAACCACGTGAGCACCGGCTCCCCGGCAACACGGCCCTCGCATCGCCAGCATGTCGCTTTCAGCGCTGCGCGGCAAGATCCAGGTGCCCGGGGTCCGCCGACCGCAACCGCTCGGGGCTTGCGA
>JAOTTJ010000350.1 GCA_029864465.1 Gammaproteobacteria bacterium
CCAGACCGTGAATGAGCACGACCGGAAACCCGTCGCCCTCTTCCACGTAGTAGATCTCAAACTGCCCTGTATCGACCGTCGGCATGCCCCCCTCCCGTCTGACGCTTTGTGATCAGCGAATCATATTCTGCCGCGAATTCCGGGCATTCATTGATTCGTCCCCCCGGAGAGATGTGATGAAGATCAAAGTGTTCTCAACAACGGCGACTATCCCGCCTGCGTTAGCTCCGATCCGTAGTTGCTCCCGTCGGCCAGCTTCTGCTTGAACTCATCGTTGTTCACGACCCAACCAAGGCATCGACTGACGTTTTGCAAACCGAGCACGTGCAGGTCCTCGCCATACATGCTCGCCACGCAGTCGGACATCACGACCACTCGGTAGTCCTTGTTGAAGGCCGTAAAGGCCGTATTCAATACGCAGGTGTTGGTATTGATCCCCATCAAACAGACGTTCTCCACACCCAGGGCATCCAGGAGTCCTTCAAGATCCGTCCCCATGAAGCAGTCAAGACGCTTCTTGTTGTCGATGACATAGTCGCCATCAGCGAAGAGACTGGGAATGAGCTCCGTTTGAACCGACCCCATGATATTGTGGTCATCAACCGTGCTCTTGCGCCCCGGGCTCAGTCGGTTGGTCTCATCGACAATGTCGTGGAGTGCCTTCCAGAACTTGACCGGCATTCCCTCGCTTCCCAGGCCCGGAATCTTGCGAAACACCAGTTTCACGTGAATGATCGGGACGCCGTGAGCGCGAGCGAAGCCCAGGACGTCTTCGGCATTCGTGATGACCCGTTCGGCGTCTTCGGCCGAGGCAGGCATTGTCGCGACCTCAGGGTCCAAATGCCCGCGGTGCATGTCGATCGTGACGATCGCGGTCTTCATCGGATCCAACTCAAGCATTCCCATCAATTTCTCGGTCATTTCGGAACGGTCTACGATGTTGATGTTCGCCATGGTTCGTTTCTCCTTAGATTAAGAGGTTCAGGTATTTCTTCTTCGCCTTCAGCGTCACATCCAAGTCTTCAGAAAACGGTAGCTTGGCGTCAACCATGCTCTCTGGCTGTCAGTTTACCAATGTTAGCTTTTGGTAGCTTCCTGCCGTTCGTCTTCCTTCATTCTAGTCCTCCACAGCCGGCGGGACACGGCCAGGAGCGGTCACTCACTAGTTGGTGCGATCAACGCCAACATACCGACCCCTCTCAAATCGCGAAAAAAAGCTGTCGAGCATCGGATGTGTGATGGGAGCAACGCTCTCATCAGGCTCGAGATTTCTTTCTGCCACATACGTACTGTGGACTGCCTCATGAACCAATACATGGTACCAAGGCTTATCCCTCGGAGGACGTGACTTTGCCATTGATTCATACCATTCATCCGTCGACTGAAATGTCTGGTCAACGTCAACGATTACTCCGCGATAATGAAAAAGTCGGTGACGAATCAGATCGCCAACAGCGAATTTTGACCGAGAGATATTCACTACTCGTCCCATACTTTTTCCAGATCTAGCGCATATTGCGCTAGTAGAGTGAGCGAAGAACCGTTCCTTCGAGGCTACGGTCGAAACGTCAGCTTTCGGCCACTTCCAGCCGCTCGGCTCATATACGGGAATATACCAGCCGAGTGGCAGCTTTCGGTTCATTCTCACCGTTAAGCGATGTTAATTTTTCTGTTCGGGCTCAATGTCTGCTATGCACCCGAAAGCCGACGGTCAGTTATTGAAAGATTGGCCCCTGACGAGCGTCAGCAACCGGCCAGGAACGGTCGTTCCCAGAATGCGACGTAACGCCGCTATTCCGTTGGGCCTTGACGAGAATCACAGAATAACCCGATATGAGCAGCGCATACTCTCGTCATGGCCGCTCCAAATCCCAAACCTGATGCTATTCCATCAACAGATGAAAGCGATCTCACCACGACCGCGAAGGTTCTAACAGTCAGCGAGATCCTCAAGAAATTTGGGGAAGAGACGACCATCGTTCATCGCGTTGAACTTCCGTCGCGTCCTGCTGGTTGGTGGCGGCGGCTACTCGCGTGGGTGGGGCTGAAGTAAGCTCCAACACCAGCGCACCTATCATCAGAAAACCTCGATCTCGACTGTCTGAACGGCAGCCACTTCGGAGCGTCTTCCGACCGTCACACTATACGCCGCGTACGTCCCAGAGTTGAGCACTCCGGTCGCTTGAACACCCAAGCCAACCGTCGGAAAACGGCCAATAGCGGTCATTACTTAATTAGCGACAGTCGATACGACTGCAACTCTCGATCATGACTTCCGAAACACTGACGCCACAAGCGACTTCTATGCCCCTATCGATCTCGTATAGGTACGGCCGCATGGTCCTAATATCCTCCAACTCGGGTACTGAATTCAGAAGACTATAGTCATTCCAGTACCTTACCTCGTCGTCGCTGATGACTTCGTATATTAGTTTGTTCTCTATGCCGGCGACAGAATACTCGAAGCGATGATAGCCGTAGTCGTCCTCGGCGTACCTTACGTTAGAAACGCCGTCTACAGCTTGTAATGCGTTCAATACGCATTCGTCATTGAGCGCGCCCTCGAGCTCCGCAACCCGGACGAGACCGCCGACAAAGTCGCAGCCCTGAACGCAAAACGACAGAAGGCCAAAGCCTGCCAGGGACGTGAAGCGGCTATTCACAACATTAATTGTCTCCACCGAATGGACAGTCCTAATGTCGTCCGAGCCCCAGCTTGATCGATCTCCAGCAAGTTGGCTCGCTCAAAGACGTTTGGTTTCTAACATTATCCAGGCGCTCAACGACAGTCAGAATCTATATTTGTGCGCGTCTGCTAACGGCCACTTCCAGCCGTCCAATTGATTCCGAGAATATATCACCGGAACGGCAGCTTTCAGACTGAAACTCGCCGTTAAGCGATGTTGATTTTTCGACTGAGGCTCTACATCTGCTATGCGCCCCGAAACGGACGGTCAGTTTTAGCGAGAAATTCTAAGAGCGAGTGTCTGAGAACGGCTGCGGTTTCAACCGGTCATTCAGCGAGCGCTCTATCGAATGCCCCATGCTGATGAATCGCGAATACACATTCGGACTCCTGAGCGCACTCGCTAATATGAGGGACGTTCCCAGGCACACTGTAGAACGAACCAGACATCAACCAGTTGGCTTGCGCCTCTGACGCTGGCTGATAATGTCGTGCCAATCCTTTAACGACGATTCCGCTGTACGAGTTCGAATGCGTATGAATTGCCGTTCGCAGCCCGGGTGGGAAGCGTACGAAAGTAATATGTTCGCCCACTTGCCTATCGCCATGTACTGTCGCAATCGCTCGGCCATCCGGCAACTCTAGCCATGAAACTTCTTGGGCTGGAGTCGACTGCACCTCAGTAACTGGAAAGACACCCCCATTGGAAGAGCACGCTGATGCGAAGACACAAAACAAAATCAGTATCAGTGAGATGACGTTCATATCCAAATGACGCTTACTCTTAAGGA
>JAOTTJ010000352.1 GCA_029864465.1 Gammaproteobacteria bacterium
AGAGAACGTTGCGGGGTGGCCCGTGAACGGATGGCAGCGTATCGCCCGGCGAGCCTGCGGTTGCGATCGCCTCGGTCGCCTGTAGCGAAGGCGGTAGCGGGGAGGCGATGAAGGTAAGGCTGTCGAGGTCGCTCGCGAGCTTGACGAAAGTACCGAGCGCATCGGGATCGTCGGCCGGATCGATGAGACCGCAGTCGATTGGCGACATCGGAGCCATCGGGGCCATCGGGGCCATCGGCATGGACTCATCGTGCATGCCCGTCGGGCAATGCGGGCAGTCGTCCATCGGCACGGCTGCCATCGCGCAGGCCTGAAACGCGACGTTGAGCCAGACCGCAGCAAGCAGCGCGCACGTCGTCAACGACGAGCGTCTCTGCCAGTTGCGTATTGTCTGGAGCGTAGTCACTGTGATTCGACCTCTCCCAAGGCTTTTCACCGGTCCGCCAGCGTATCCAACACTCTTCATAGCCGAGTCCCGGGCCGGCGTCAACGGCAAGGGTCCGAAAACCGCGGTTCGCTCCCGCAGCCTACTGGAGGCTCATGTGGCGCCTGGCCGCATCCGCGTCGCAATTCCATTCCTGCATGTCGTAGCCGGGCTTCAAGAACATCGCCCCGCTCACGCTCATAAGAAGCGGAATTCTTACTCTGACCCCGTTTTTTGTGATCCCGTTTATTGGCGGCTGCCCCGGCTTTCTCCGGGTCTGAGACTACTCCTCGCCGATCACGGCCGTGGCCTTGACCTCGACCTCCACGCCGGGCCGCGAGAAGCCGCTGACACCGATGAATGCGCTCGATGGATACGGCCCGGCGCCAAAGACTTCCTCTTTGATCGCAACGTAGGTATCGACGTTGCGAACGTCCGTCGCGTAGACCGTCATCGTCACGATATCGCCGACGTCGCCGCCGAGGTCCTCGAGATGATTGCCGATGAGCCGATAGGCCTCGCGTGTCTGCGCCGCGAAGTCCCCGGCAATCGAGTTGCCGTTCGCATCCTCGAGCGTCGTCTGCCCCGCCAGCCAGACCGTGCTGCCGCCCTCGGTGACGACCGAGCGCGAGTAGCGGCGCAGCTCGCCGCGCTCGTCGACGTAGTACTGCCGCGACAGCTGCGCGGCATCCGAGATGACGGATAGCAAACCCGCGATCAACACAGCCGGCAACAGAACCTGACAGAGCTTCGTATACATGATTTTCATCGTTCGATCCTCCCGCTAATCTCAGTTCGAACCCATGCCATAGCCGCCGATCGGAAAGCCGATCGGGTAGCTGCTCTGGTACTCGCCCGCGCCCTGCGAGGTTTGGTTGGGCTCGCGGTGGCGGTACATGTTGTCCCACATCGAGATGATGTTGCTGCGCAGCCAGAGATCGTAGTTACCGTAATGCGAGTAATCCTCCATCGTGACGCGCTCCAAGATCTGCTCGATCGTGGCGCCGGCGATCATCTCCTCGAGCACGCGGTCCCTGAGCGCGGTCAGGTACTCGCGGAACCACAGGAAATTCTCCTGCGTGGCGACGCCCCAGTGACCCGGCACGACGATGTCGACGTCCTCGAGCTTCGAAAGCTCCGTCAACGTATCGATCATGTTGTTGACGTCGGCATCCCGGAAATCCGGCAATACGAGTGACATGCCGGCGCGGGAGATGTCAGGTGCGATGAGCACGCGCTCGTCCGGGATGTGAATCTGGATGAGGTTGTTACTGTGCGTGGGGCCGAAGTAATAAAGAATGAATTGCTTGCCACCCAAGAAGAAGTCCAGTCGGTCCTCGAAGACGACGTCGGGAATCGACGTGCGCCGGCCCTCCCTCAAGATGTGCTCGCGTGCATTCGAGTGCGAGATCGTCGTCGCCGTATCGTCAAAGACTTGCAGGCCGCAAATGTGATCCTCGTGATCGTGGCTCAGGATCACGTACTTGACCGGCACGTCGAAGCGCCGATCGAGCTCACCTTTGAGCCAGGTCGGATTCGCCTCACTGCGGCAAGTCGCGTCGACGACGACGAGCCCCTCGTCCGTGACGATGATGGAGGTGTTGACCGCGCCGGGCGAGCTCTGGGTACGAAACACGTTCGGCGTGATCTCGACGAGCGATGGCTCACCCTCGAAGTTCCATTGCGCCAAGGCGCTCCCGGCGAGTGCGACTCCGATGATGAGCGGGATGATCAGCGGGCCGATCATCGAAAGAGGGCGAACGTAGGGGAGTTTCATGGTTTCTCTCTTCTTGGAGTCGGTGTGAGGCCCGGACCCCGACGATACCGGCGGCGGGTGAGGAATAGAACCCGGTGCGCTGAGGTCTCGAGCCCCCGAATGCTGGCCCTCGGCAGCGTTTTCTGTCGAGTCCAAGAAGCTTTTTGGACCGGGATGGGTAAAATCGGGACTCTAAGAACGATCAGGGGCCCGCTTTGTCGATCTTCTCCGAAGCCATGCGGCGACACGTCTTCAGGGTCGGGGCGGCATACCTGGTCGTCGCCTGGCTGCTGCTGCAGATCGCCGACGTGCTGCTGCCAGCCCTGCAGCTGCCCGAGTGGACCGTCACGTTCGTGGCCGTGCTGCTCGTGCTCGGCTTCCCGCTGACACTGGTCCTGGCCTGGGCCTACGACATCGTGCCCGGCGGCGTGAAGCGGACCGAAGACCTGCCTGCTTCCGATGGCAAGCCCCGCGGCCCGAGCCGCACGATCGATTTCATCATCATCGGCGTCTTGACGCTCGCACTCGGTTTCGTCGTCTTCAACTACGTGCTCGTGGACGAGGAGGAAGCGTCTGAGGCGGCGATTGACACAACTCCCGTCGCGCCGGCGCCGGCGGACCCAGAAGCTGTAGCCACCGAGGAAGCGCCGGCACGGCTGCCAAACTCGGTCGCCGTGCTGCCGCTGGAGAACTTGAGCCCTGACCCAGACAACGCCTACTTCGCGGCGGGCATGCACGAGGAGATCCTCAATCACCTTGCGAAGCTCCGTAACCTCAGCGTGATCTCGCGCACGTCGGTTGTCCGCTACGAAGACAGCGATCTGTCCGTGCCCGAGATCGCAGCAGAGCTCAACGTCGAAACCGTCATGGAAGGCAGCGTGCGTTTTGCGAACGACCAGGTTCGCATTACGTTGCAGCTCATCGATCCGCGCACGGATGCGCATCTGTGGTCAGAAGCGTATGACCGCGATCTCGCCGACGTGTTCGCTATTCAAGCGGACATCGCGATGAACGTCGCCAACGCGCTGCAGGCAGAGTTCTCGCCCGAGGAGCAGCAGAGCATCGAGCAAGCACCAACGTCATCGCCTCTCGCCTATACGCTTTATTTGCGCGCGCTTAATACGACCTGGCCAGATGAGAGCATTGTCGCCGATCTCGATCAGGCGATCGCGGGCGATCCGGACTTTGCCGAGGCGTATGCCCTGAAGGCGATCTATATGGCTTGGACGGCGCCGCCGTCCGACGAGACGGAGCAGTTCGTCGCCGAGAATGCCGAGACCGCATTACGTC
>JAOTTJ010000351.1 GCA_029864465.1 Gammaproteobacteria bacterium
CGCGGCGCAGAACCCGTTGGGATTGCAGCGCGGCATGCTGCTCGAGGAAGCGATCGCGGAGCTCGAGCGCGACGGTCTCACGGTCTTCTACTCGAGCGACCTCATCAAGCCATGGTCGCGCGTCAACGTCGTGCCGAGCGCCTCGGCGCCGGAGAACGCGCTACGGGAGATCCTCGCACCGCTCGGGCTAACAACTCAGACCGGCCCCGACGGTGCCTATCTCGTCGTTCGCGATGTATCCATGGACGACGAGCCGCTACCGACGGGCGGCGTCGCCGGTATCGTTCGCCAGGCCGCCAATGGCGCACCGCTGCCCGGGGTCGCCGTCACGTTGCTGGGTGCCAATCTGCGCACGATGACCGCGCGGGACGGACGATTCGCGTTTCACGGCCTCGTCGAAGGCAGCTACCAAGTCGCCGTGCTCTACCCGGTCAACGACTTCGAGATCGTCGAGGCAGTCGAGGTGATCCCCGAGCAGACGGCGCTCGCCTATATCGACGTCGACACCTCAACGGCCACGGCGCTCGAGGAAGTCGTCGTTGCGGCAAGCCAGTACGAGCTCACGCGCGCGCCGGGCGCCTCGCATGCGCTTTTGACGGGTGAGGATATCGAGTACTTGCCAGATTTCGGTGATGACGCGTTACGCGCGATCGCCCGTCTTCCCGGCACGGCATCGAATGGCGTCAGTGCGCAATCGAACGTGCGTGGCGGAGAAGTCGGCGAGACTCTCGTGCGCTTCGATGGGCTGCGCCTTTACAACCCCTACCATCTGAAGAATTTTCAGACCATCTTCAGTACGGTCGACCCGCGCCTCGTTAGCTCAATCGACGTATACACAGGCGGTTTTCCGGCGACATTCGGCGACCGCATGAGTAGCGTCGTCGACATCATTTCGCTGAGCCCGCCCGAGGACCGCTACCACGAGGTCGCGGTCAGCTTCTTCAATACCTCGGCACTAACCGCCGGGCAATTCGATGAGGACAAAGGTGAGTGGCTCGCCTCTGTCCGGCGCAGCAACCTCGATGTGCTGTTCGACTCGCACAGCAGCCATTTGGGCCAGCCGCGCTACATGGACGCCTTCGCGAAACTCGCCTACGACGTCAACGATCGCCTGCGTGTCACAGCCAATTATCTTTACTTCGCCGACGAGGTCTCACTGGCCGATGCCGACGGCAGCCGGGAAGCCAGCGCCGAGGATGACGAGCACTATCTGTGGTTACGCCTGGACCACAATCTCAAACCCGGACTCAACGGCACGACGCTCATCGCAAGCTCGCAGCTCGACAGGAGCCGCAGCGGATTCCTGGATGAACCCGGTGTCAGCGCCGGTATGCTGAGCGAGGTCCGCGACATCACGATCACGACACTGCAAAGCGATTGGACCTGGCAGCACAGTGACCGCGTGCTGCTGCGATTCGGCGGCAACATCAACCGCTCTCGCGCACATTACGACTACCGCGATCAGGCAACGTTCGACATCCTGTTCGCCGACCCGGGTGCTGCGTCGGCGACATCCCGTCAGCGGGCGTTGATCGTGGACCCGAGCGGCCACCATTACGGCCTATACGCGAGCTTGCGCTACAGTCCGACACCGCGGCTGGCCACAGATTTCGGTCTGCGCTGGGATAAACAGACCCTCGACCCCGACCACAGCAGCACGCTGAGCCCGCGTATCGGCTTGCGCTACCAGCTTGCCGAGCGCACATTCCTGCGCGGCAGTCTCGGACGCTTCTACCAGTCCCAGGCAATCAACGAGCTACAGGTCGAAGATGGCGTGGACCGCTTCTTCGAGCCACAGCAATCGGATCATTTCGTTCTCGGGATCGAGCACGCGTTTCCCGAGGGCTTGAACGTGCGCATCGAAGCCTACGAGAAACGCATGAGTCGCCTGCGCCCGCGCTTCGAGAACCTGCTCAACACACTCGCCCTGCTGCCCGAGCTCAAACCCGACAGGATCCGTATCGCACCAAGCGAGGCCCACGCGCGCGGACTCGAGATATTGCTGAGTCAACAGCTCAGCTACCCGCTGACCTGGTGGTTCGGCTACAGCCGCGCCTGGGTCGAAGATACCGTCGCTGGACAGGAGGTGTTCAGGAGTTGGGATCAAGCCCATGCGCTCAGCGCGGGGCTCAACTGGGATACCGCAAAGTGGAATTTCGGGCTCGGCGTTATTGCCCGTTCAGGATGGCCGACGACGGCTGTCGCGCTCGATGAGACCGGACCGATTCCCGTCGCCGTGCCCGGCGTGCGCAACGCCGAGCGCGTTGGCTACTACCGATCCGCTGATCTTCGTCTGACGCGCAAGTTCGAGCTCGAGCGCGGTTCGCTGGATCTATTCATCGAGATCAACAACGTGCTTGGCCGCGAGAATCCATGCTGCATCGAGTACGAGATCCTCGACGAGGAGGAAGGCGGCGGTCTGGAGCTCAAGACGCTCGACTATCTCCCGCGCATTCCGTCGATCGGCTTCATCTGGCGTTTTTGATCTCTGGAGGTCTGACCCCAGAAATCGAAGGATTTTTCCTCCGCACGCGTCTCTTGGAGTCACAAGGACGGGATTCCAACGATATGGCCATGGACACGATTTTCCCGGTCGTCATCGCTCGGGACGCGGCCGCGACGATCGAGCTCACGCTCGCTAGCCTGCGCGAATTCTCCGAGGTCGTTGTCTATGACTACGGCTCACGTGACGACACCCGTGAGATCTGCGCCGCTTACCCGAATGTCCAGTTCATCGACGGCGACTTCCTCGGTAACGGTCGAACTCGCAACCACGCCGCAAGCCTCGCCGAGGGAGACTGGATACTCGCGCTCGAGGCCGATGAGTTTCTGAGCGACGGCCTGCTAGCGAGCTTGCGCCGTCTGACGCTCGATGGGCTCGACGATGTCTTCGCGCTGCACCGGCACAACCTCTTCATGGGCGAAGACATCCGCTGGGGTGGCTGGGGCAACGAGTGGCTCGTGCGCCTCTACAACCGCCATCGCTATCAGTTCAGTGATGCGCCCATCGACGAGAAGCTCGCGCTCGCGAACGACACTCGCGTGACACCGCTCAAGGGCGCGCTATGGCACGAAGCCGTGCCGAGCCTCGACGTGCTCGTGCGCGACATCGGTCGGCGCGCGAGCCTGCAACAGCACACCGCGGGAAGAACCGTTGCGCCGCCACTGATCGCGCTGAGCGCGCTCGGTGCGTTCTGGAAAAGCTATCTCCTCAAGCTCGGTTTGCTCGAAGGTTGGCGCGGCCTCGTGATCGCAGCTGTCGCATCGACCGAGACCTTCTTCCGGCTGATGCAGCGTTACGCGGCGCGGTCCCGAAGCCTGCCTGAGGTTTATTCGCCGAAGCTGAAGCGCTGATCCTCGAAGCCGAATCGCAATCGACTCGCACCGGGTAGACGGGTGGTTAGCGCAACGCGAAGACCCACAGTGCACCGCCCTGAGGCACGGCCGTCGTAATACCCAGATCGGCGTCG
>JAOTTJ010000054.1 GCA_029864465.1 Gammaproteobacteria bacterium
CAATCCACCGGTCCGCGCTCGTCGTCAACTCCCACGATGCGCTACCGCCGGATTTCATTCATACACCCGATTTGGAGATTCCGACGCAAGCATTGCTCGCGACTTTAGGTGGTGCTGGCAAGGAAGGCGGTCTGACTGCCGTCGATGCGACGGCCTGTGCAGCCGACTTGCTGGGCGACGCGCTGCTTGCCAATGTAGTCGTGCTCGGAATCGCGTTGCAGCTCGGCCTGTTGCCGGTGTCGGTCGCGGCACTCGATAGAGCCCTCGAGCTGATTGGCTCGCGGCTCGAGATGAACCGCCGCGCGTTGGCCTTGGGGCGCTATGCCGCGCTCGAGCCCGAGCGCGTCGAGGAGATGCGGCGCTCGCGCAGGCCGCCCCGACGGCAGCGAAGGACGCTCGAGGACATCGTCGAGTATCGCGAGCTTTTCTTGACGAACTATCAGGACGCAGCGTACTCGAAACGGTATGCGAGCTGGGTCTCGCGAATCCGCGACGCGGAGCAGGCGGCGGCCGTCGGAAGTACGGCGCTCGCTGAGTCGGTTGCTCGAAATTTCTTCAAGCTATTGGCTTATAAAGATGAGTACGAGGTCGCGCGACTCTATACCGAGACTGAGTTTCTCGCGCGACTCTCCGAGGAATACGAGGGTGATGTCTCGCTCAGCGTGTATCTGGCACCGCCGTTGTTTCGACGCATCGACAAGAACTCTGGGCGACCGCGCAAACGCAAATTCGGCGCGTGGATGTTCGGCGCCATGCGTATGCTTGCGCGGCTGCGGTTTCTACGCGGCGGCCGCTGGGACGTCTTCGGTTATGCGCAGGAGCGGCGAATGGAGCGACAGCTCATCAAAGACTACGAGCGGCTCCTGGATAAAATCGTCGCTGAGCTGGACTCGTTGCGACTGCCGCTCGCGATCGAGCTCACCGCTTTGCCGCGCGAGATCCGCGGCTTCGGTCCGGTCAAGGCGATCGCCATCGAGAGAGCGGAGCGGAAACGCTCCGAGCTATTGGTCGCCTGGGAGGCGTCCGTCGAAACCGGAAAACAGCCTACGCACTAGCGTGCGCTGCCGGCTTCCTCTGCGGTCGCGCATCGAATACAGCGGTCGGCGAACGGCTGGGCCTGGAGCCGCGCGAGTGGAATTTCTTCGCCGCAACTCACGCAGATGCCGTACGTGCCGTTCTTGATTTGCTCGAGTGCGCGCGCGACCTGACTGAGTTCAAGGCGGGCTTCGTTGCCCAGTGCATCGACGACCTCGGCATTTTCGAGTTCCTGTGCTTGCTCCTGGGAATCGGCGCTGCGACCGGCCGTCAAGTTCTCCTTGATCCGCTCGAGCCGCTTCGCGAGCTCCTCGCGCTTGGTGATCAGAATGTCACGAATCTCGGTGTAATCGTTTTCCATGCCCGTACCTATCTTGTTCGTCCGAATTGCCGCGACGGAGAATGGACCAGCTCGGCAGACGAGCGTCCTGGTCAGATTCTAATTAGAGCATAGCCGTTATTGCCCGGACGCCCAAGTATGTGACCGCGCGAGAACGAGCAGCTTGGCTAGATCTCGTCGCGCGTCAACGCGCGGAAGCGCGACATGTGCCGCGCGGCTAGCATCTGCTCACCACGGAATTCGTGAAGGCGGGCAAGATTGTAGTGCGCGTCTGGCAGATCGGGATCGGCGAGCACGGCTTGCTGATAACAGCTGATCGCTTCGCGCAAATCGCCTTGGTCTTCGAGGACTACGCCTAGATTGAACACCGCGACTGAGTGATTCGGGTGCAGCTGGAGAGCCTCACGGTAGAGTGACTCTGCGGCGCGATAGTCTCTGGCCGTATGCAGGAGGCGTCCCAGGTTAATGCGCGCGTTGAAGTGGCCGGAGTCGAGCTCGAGCGCGCGACGGTAGGCTGCCGCGGCGTTTTCGTGTGCCTCGGCACGATCGAGCCTCAGGCCGCGCTCGAACCAATAGTCCGCCGTGTCCGTCGAAACGATCTTTCCAGCAGCTGGATGGCCCGAGGAGGAGGCCGGTGAGCGCTCTGCATTATCCAGGGCGAAATCGAACAGCGTTTGCCCGGATTCCGGGTCCCAGGCCGTGTTGTTCTCTCGCACAAACACCCGATCGGCTGCGGCGACGACGCGCACGGAGCTTAATGGCCGGCTTGCGGGCAGCAGCGCACGGACCGCGCGCAGCGCTCGCCATGTGCGCCGGACACCGAGGTTCTGCTGCTCGAGCGCTTTCGTCGAGCGTAATAACACGAGATCCTGGAATGAGAAGCGGAAGTGACCCCGGGGGTTCTTGAGTGGCGCCACGAACCCGGCTCGCGCGGCGGCTCGCACTCGCTGTTGAGACTCGCCGACGAGTTCGGCGACTTCCCGCGTGGAATATGCCCGCATGGACAGTAATTATCGAGCACGCTGCGGCGTAAATCCAGTTTTTTGCTAGACATTTCGCCTGGTTACGATGCTTGTGGGCGGTGTGGTCATAATCTTTGGCGGTTCATCCTCGGTTCAGCTCTCCAGCCGTAATCTAGAGTCGAACATGCGAAGGAGAACTACGATGTTGCGAACTATCATGATTACTGGCACTGCGATCTGTCTGTCGTTGGGCAGCAGCCTGGCATTCGCGGATCATGACCGAGAACTGCGCTACGTCGTCGGAGGCGCGATCCTCGGTGCGGCCTTGGGTGAGCTCGCCTACGCTGCGGATTTTCGCCCCGTGCATGGGTATCGGGATGACGACTACGGTTACCGGCATGATTACGGTTACCGGCGTGATTACGGCTACCGACGCGGTGTGGCCTATCCGCCGCCGCGCTCGTATCGTCGCGGCCGCGCATTCCGTGATCATTGGTACCCGCGCCCGCGGTTCTGGAATCATCATCGGCGAGGGCACCGTCACGGACCGTGGTGCTACTAGATCAGATTGATCTGAACTAGCTGGCTTGGAGAGCGGCTGCCTCCCGACGCGGGGGCAGCCGTTTTTTTATTTGCGGGTCGTTGCGCTTATAGTCGTCGAGTCGAGATACCGAGGGGACGACCTTGCGCGGAAAAATGATGGCGTTGCCACTGACGATCAACGAGATCATGTATTTCGCTGGGCGTCACCACGGGGGCTCGGAGGTCGTCTCGATTACGGCCGACGAGGGCCTGCACCGCTCAACGTACGCAGAGGTCTTTGGGCGTGCGAGTCAGCTGGCCGGGGCCCTTGCAGCGCTCGGGCTCGAGCCGGGCGATCGCGTCGCGACGTTGGCCTGGAACGATCATCGCCATCTCGAGCTCTATTACGGCGTATCGTGTGCTGGCTATGTGCTGCACACGATCAATCCGCGGCTCTTTGCCGATCATCTCGTTTACATCATGAGTCATGCCGAGGATCGCGTGCTGTTTTTCGATCCGATGTTCATGCCGCTCGTCGAAGCCATCGCGGACAAACTCCCGACGATCGAGCACTTCGTCGTTTTGAGCGGCGCGGGCGGTGCGTCCGAGTCCAAGCTCGAGTCGGTCCGCTGCTACGAGGAACTGATCGGAGAGCGGAACACTGACTACGCCTGGCCCGACGTCGACGAGGACTCCGCGAGCGTACTCTGCTACACGTCGGGCACGACGGGCCATCCGAAGGGGGTGCTCTATAGTCACCGCTCGACCGTGCTGCATGCTTACGCCAGCATCATGCCGGATGCGATGGGGCTGTCGAAGCGAGATGTCGCTTTGCCCGTCGTGCCGATGTTTCACGTCAATGCCTGGGGTATGCCTTACGCATGTGCGATAGCCGGTGCCAAGATCGTCATGGCGGGCCCGAAGATGGCGGACGGTGAAACGCTGCAGCGGCTCATCGAGGACGAGGGGGTCACGATCGCCGCTGGCGTGCCGACCGTGTGGCTGGCGCTACTCACCTATTTACGAGAATCCGGCAAGACGGTCCCGAGCCTCGAGCGCACGATTGTGGGCGGTGCGGCCTGCCCACTGAGCATCATGCGTGAGTTCGAGGACGAGCACGGCGTGAGCACGAGGCACGCGTGGGGCATGACCGAAACGAGCCCGCTCGGGACGGTCAATACCCCTGTGCGAAGTTCGGAGGATCTGTCTGAAACCGAGCGTGACCAGCTGCGTGTCAAACAGGGGCGTGCGGTGTTCGGCGCCGACATCAAGATCGTTGGGGAGGCGGGCTCGGAGCTCGCATGGGATGGCGAGGCCTTCGGTGATCTGAAGATCCGGGGCTTTTGGGTCTGCGACGGCTATTTCGGGCAGGACGACAGCGTTGCGACGCTGGACGCCGAGGGCTGGTTCTCGACCGGCGACGTCGCGACGATCGATGCGGATGGGTTCATGAAGATCACTGATCGCACGAAGGACGTCATCAAGTCGGGTGGGGAGTGGATCAGCTCGATCGAGCTCGAGAACCTCGCGATGGGTCATCCCGATGTGGCCGAAGCAGCAGTGATCGGCGTCGCCCATGCGAAATGGGGTGAGCGGCCCTTGCTCATCGTCGTGCCCGAGCAGGGCAAGGACGTCGACAAGGGTGCGCTGCTCGGGTGGTTCAAGGGTAGGGTCGCCGATTGGTGGATACCCAACGACGTCGCCACCGTCGAGGAAATTCCGCATACGGCGACGGGCAAGATCTCCAAGCTCACGCTCAGAGAGCAATTCAAGGATTACCGGCTGCCAGCCGAATCCTGACTGCGTGCGTAGCACCGCCGCCGCGCAGCGGGCGCGGCTTTCAGCGCACGGCGATCGGGCGCACTGGTGAGCCTGTCGCGCCTTTGATCCGCAGTGTCAGATTCAAGAACAGGAACTCGTAGACCTCGTCGCGTGCGACATCCTTGAGCTCCATGTTCTCGAGCATCCCGATGCCTTCCTCGAGGAACAGGATGTGGTGCACGTTGTCGTCGATGTTTGTGCTCAGCGGCGGCATGATCTGCACGCAGCAGGAATCGCCACCCACCATCGAGGGCTTGCGCATCGCGAGCCAGCGGGCGACCTCCGGCCCGATGCCCGGTGAGCCTTCGTTGTCGCCGACGCCGAAGCGGCTGTCGTTATATCGCGAGGGATTCGTCCAGTGCACGGACCAGCCGTAGTGGAGCAGCACGGCATCGCCTTGCTCGATCGTGTCCTCGTTCATGCCCTGGCGCTCGAGCGCGCCGAGTACATCGGCTAGTGTGATTTCGTAGCGTGGGCCGAGCGTGTCGACGCCCTTGTAGCCGGCGATGTCGATGAGAATGCCCCGCGTGATGAACGGCTTCATGTGTTCTACGCCTAGATTCTCGACGCCGTTGCGTCCTCCGCGCGTGCCGGTGAGATCGTCTTCCGTAAAGCCGTTGTAGAACACGGGCTGAATCGAGCCGTCGGCCATGCGCATCGTTCGCCCCTGGTGTGAGAGCGCATCGAATTGCGTGCCCATCTGACCGATGTAGCCAGTGAAATAGTCGCCGTGCACGACGTTACGGCCCTCGGCCGTTTGCGGCGGCGCCGGGAAGACATTGAGGTAGTAGGGGCGAGACGTGTATTGCGGCATGCTTTCCTCGTAGGGGTGGCCGAGCTCGTACGTCTGACCCGTGCGCGGGATTTGCAGTGCCGAGAGTATTTTTTCCGGCGTTACATAGTTCGACGCGCCCGCTTGATCGCCAGTTCCATGCGGTGACGGCCACCATAGACCCGACTCGCTCGTCTGTGCCGTCACCGAGAATGGCATCATGAGCGCCGTTAACAGAACGATCGCGCCGGCGGATTCTCGTGCGAGATCTCTACTTTCATCGTGTCTCATCGGATCGGTCCCCCTTGAGTTTTCTCTGGCGGGCTTCGCCGCCGCGTACGTTGGCTGCCATCGCGGGCAACGGCCTTTCGTTCAGTTCGAGCGGCCGTAGATGTAGTCCACCACCCAGCGCAGCCCGGACGAGTCGCCCGGCAGAGTGTCGAGCGTTGCGTTGACTCGGGTATAGAGTGCAAGAGCCCTCTGACGCGCGCCCTCTATACCCAGCACAGACGGGTAGGTGGATTTCTTGTTCTCCTGATCGGATGTCGAGCTCTTGCCGAGCGTCGCCGTATCTTGTTCTATCTCGAGCAGATCGTCCCTAATTTGAAACAACAGGCCGATGTCGGTCGCGAGCCGGTCCAGATCCTCGGTAGGCAGCTCTGAAGGTCGCGCGAGCTCTACCGGCATCATGATCGACGCTCTGATCAGCTCTCCCGTCTTGCGACGATGAATGTTTTCCAGCGCGGCCTCGTCCAGCTGTTTGCCTTCGGCTTGGAGATCGAGCGTCTGACCTCCCACCATCCCCGCAGGCCCAGCTGCGCGGGCGAGCCACGTTATGATCTTGATCCGTTCCGCAGGCGAGGCGGTGAGACGTTCGTCGCAGCATAAGATCTCGAACGCGAGCGCCTGCAAGCCGTCGCCGGCGAGAATCGCAACGGCCTCGCCAAAGGCCCGGTGCGTTGTGGGGCGACCGCGACGTAAATCGTCATCATCCATCGCCGGCAGATCGTCATGAACCAGCGAATACGCGTGGATGAGCTCGACCGCCGCTGCGATTGCATCGAGTGGCTCAGGCTCGAGATCGAAAAGCTCACCGATCGCATAGGTCAGAAGTGGTCGGATGCGCTTGCCCGGGCCAAGTACTGAATAGTCGATCGCTTCGACCAGATTCGAAGGGATGCCGTCGTCGGCGTCGAGCGCAGCCCGGATTTTGCCCGCGACGCGACTGCGGTAGTGCTCTAAGCGGTCCTCAAATGTTTGCGGGTTACCACATGCTATCATGGCCGTTCATCCTAACACCGAAATTGCGTGCAACGCTTGCCCACCTTCAAGTTCGAATCGGGCCCAGCCACCGGCCGCAACCAAGCCGACTTGGATTTTCAGGCAGCGATACTTCCCGGAGTATCGCGAACGTTCGCGTTGACGATCCCGGTCTTGCCCGAAGGCCTCGCCGAGGTCGTCGCCAACGCCTATCTGCTCTGTCGTTTGGCGGATACGATCGAGGATGACGTCGACTTGGATCACGCGGCGAAGACCTCGTTTCATAGTCGACTCGTTGCAGTTGTCCGTGGTGAAGCGGACGCAGAGGCATTCGCACGAGAGCTTGCGCCGCTGCTATCCGATCGCACACTGGTGGCCGAGCGCGAGCTCGTGACTCAAGCTGCAAAGGTCGTGCGGGTCACGCAATCGTTCTCGCCGAACGAGCAACAGGCAATTACCCGCTGCCTTGGCCGTATGTGCGCCGGCATGCCGGTTTTTCAGCGCCACAAGAGCCTCGGCGGACTCAGCGATCTCAGCGAGATGAACGCCTACTGTTACATCGTCGCCGGTGTCGTCGGGGAAATGTTGACGGAGCTGTTCTGTGAGCGTTGCCCTGCGCTGGCTAGCAAGCGCCCGGAGCTCATGCACCTCGCGTTGTCGTTTGGTCAAGGTCTGCAGATGACGAATATTCTGAAGGATATCTGGGAAGACCGGCGTGCCGAGACGTGCTGGCTGCCGCAATCGGTATTCGGGGCCGATTTCGATCTCGCCCGTCTCGATGAGCTTCATACGACGGCCGAGTACCGCCACGGGCTCGAGCAGCTCATCGGCATTGCCCATCATCATCTGCGTAATGCACTCGAATACACGCGCCAGATTCCGGCGCGCGAGGCCGGCATTCGGCGCTTCTGTCTGTGGGCCATTGGGCTCGCCGTACTGACGCTGCGTAAGGTTCGTAAGCACGGAGATCTGGGTTCTGCGGAACGCTTGAAAATTTCGCGCCGCAGTGTCAGGGCTACCGTAGGCCTCGTAAACCTGATGTGCTCTAGCGATCGGGCGCTGCGGGCGTTGTTCGACATCGCCGCGGTGGGATTGCCGCTCGTTCGCGAGGAGCCCGATGCGAGCCGCGCCTGAGCCACGCGCCTCGGGCTGGTGGTGAGGCGCTGACCGCATGCAGGCACGGGCGCGCGCAAGAGCTAATATCGCTCTCGTCAAGTACTGGGGCAAGTCCGACGCGGCACTGAATATTCCGGCGGTCGGCTCGATCTCGATAACGCTCGACGGGTTGTGGTCGGACACCGAGATCGAGTTCGACTCCAAATTGACTCACGATAGTCTCTTGCTCGACGGCAAGGAGGACGCTACGCAGCTGCGACGTGTCACGACGTGTCTCGATCTGCTTCGGCGCGAGGCTGACGTCGAGATGCCCGCGCGCGTCGTCAGCCACAACAACTTCCCAACGGGTGCAGGCCTCGCGTCGTCGGCTTCGGGTTTCGCGGCGCTTGTCGGTGCAGCGACAGCCGCACTCGGGCTCGAACGCTCGCCGACGGAGTTGAGTATCCTCGCGCGCCGCGGCTCAGGTTCAGCAGCACGCTCGGTTTTCGGCGGTTTCGTCGAGATGCATGTGGGTGAGGCGTCGGACGGCAACGACAGCTATGCGACGCCGCTTCTGGCCGCGGACGATTGGCCGCTTCACGTGGTGATCGCCGTGACGGAGACGGGAGCCAAGGCGACCAGCTCGACCAAAGGCATGCAGTCCTCCGAGGCGACATCGCCGTTCTATCGAGCATGGGTCGAGTCGTCTCCGGCCGACCTCGATGCGGCTAGAAGCGCGATCGTGAGTCACGATTTCGACAAGCTCGGCGAAGTCGCCGAGCATAGTTGCATGAAGCTGCACGCGCTTGCAATGACGAGCCGGCCGCCGATTCTCTACTGGAATCCTGCGACGCTCGCGTGCATCGATGCCGTTCGAGCATTGCGGCGCAGCGGTGTTCCCGTGTTCTTCACGATTGACGCCGGCCCGCAGCTCAAGGCGGTGTGCCTGCCCGAGGCCACGGACCGGGTCGCCGCCGAGCTGCACGACGTCAGCGGTGTGGTCGACGTCCTCGTGACCGGTCTGGGTCCGGGTCTCGAGATGGGTTGAGTCGTGCACGTTCTCGCTAGGGCGCCCGGCAAACTCGTCGTGCTCGGCGAGTATGTCGTGCTTGCGGGCGGTCCGGCACTCGTCATGGCCGTGGATCGTCACTGTGTCGCCGAGCTTCGGTCGAGTGACGGAGATGTCTGTCATATGTCCACGGTTGCCGATTGTTCCGAGGAGCGTAGCTTCGGTTCCGCCGAAGCCAGCGACGTCGCGATTGTCGACTCGGTCATGCGGCGTTGGCCGAGGGATGACGTCGGGGTATGGCGCGGTCGTCTCGACAGCAGTCAGCTCTTTGTGACCGGCCGTAAGCTCGGTCTGGGCTCGAGCGCCGCAGCGCTCGTGGCGTGGGCTGGCGCATGGACGGCCTATACGCGCAGCGAAGATGGCTCGGCTGCAACGCCCTCGCTCGCTGAGCTCGTCGACCTGCACCGGACGATACAGGCGGGCGCTGGCAGCGGGCTCGACGTCGCCGCGAGCCTGCACGGCGGTGTCTTGGCATATCGTCTGGTTTCGGTCGATCGGCCCGAAGCCGTTTCAGTCGCGTTACCGAACAGTGTACGATTCGTCGGTGTTTCGACGCCTCGGGCGGCCTCAACTCCTGATCTACTCGCGCGTTTTGAGGCCTGGCGGGTGGCGGAGCCCGCGGCCGCCGCGATGCGGCTCGATCGTATGCGGGAGGTGGCGGAACTCGGCGTCGCGTCGGCTAGCGCCGCTGATGCGGCGCAGTTTCTGGCCGCCGTTCAGCGTTACGGGCTCGAGCTCGACGCGCTCGGGGCGGCGATCGGCGTCGACATCGTGACGCCAGAGCATGCGGCGATCGCCGAGGTCGCAGCGCGAGCAGGGGTTACATACAAGGTGAGTGGGGCCGGCGGCGGCGATTTGGGTCTGGGCTTCGCCACAGACGACGAGGCGCTCGAGGCTTTCGCGGCAGCCGTGCCAGCGGGCTGCGAAGTTTTGCGACTAGCGATCGATCGGGCCGGACTCGTCATTGAGGAGCGGGCAGCGTGAGTAAGGACCGTTTACGAATTCCTGAGTTCTACAAGCTCAGCGTGCGAGAGCGCCTCGAGGCGGTCCGCGAGCGCGAGCTGCTGTCGGCGGACGATCTGCAGGCCTTGACCACGGGAGAGCATACGCTCGATCTCGAAGCCGCCGACAGGATGATCGAGAACGTCGTCGGCGTCATGGGTCTGCCGCTGGGTTTGGGAATGAACCTGCGTGTCAACGGCAAGCGTTACATCGTGCCGATGGCTGTCGAGGAACCCTCGGTCGTCGCAGCGCTGAGCTCGGCGTCGAAGCTCATCGGCGAGAGCGGCGGCTTTGCGGCAGAGGCTACCGATCCCGTGCTCATCGGGCAGATACAGATCGTCAAGTTGCCCGACATCGAGGCGGCCAAGAGCGCGATCAGAGAGCAGACACAGGACATCCTGAATCTAGCGAACAGTTTCCACCCGAATATGGTCGCGCGCGGTGGCGGTGCCAAGGAGTTGGAGCTATTTGTTCACCCCGCGCCGTCGACGGGTGCTCCGATGCTCGTCGTCCATCTGCTCGTCGATACGCGTAATGCGATGGGTGCGAATATCGTCAATGGCATGTGTGAAGGTGTCGCGCCGCTCATCGAGACGATCACGGGCGGACGGGTTTTCCTGCGCATTTTGTCGAATTTGACCGATCGCGCACTCGTGCGCGCGCACTGCACCATTCCGGTTGCGGCGCTCGCGGGCCGCGGTTATTCGGGCGAAGAGGCGAGGGACGGAATCATCCTCGCGACAGAGTTCGCAGCCGTTGATCCCTATCGCGCTGCGACTCACAACAAGGGCGTCATGAACGGTATCGATCCGGTCGCGATTGCGACGGGTAACGATTGGCGCGCGATCGAGGCGGGCGCACATGCCTACGCAGCGCGTGGTGGTCGATATACATCACTGACTACGTGGGTTGCCGACGAGCAGGGAAACCTGCGTGGCGGCATCGAGATCCCGATCAAGGTCGGCATCGTCGGCGCCCAGCAGGCGTCTAATCCGACCGTTGCGCTCAACATGAAGCTCCTCGGAGCCGAGTCGGCAACCGAGCTCGCCCAGGTTATGGCTGCAGCGGGTCTTGCTCAGAACTTCGCCGCGATTCGGGCGCTCGCCACGGAGGGTATTCAGAAGGGCCACATGACGCTGCACGCGCGTAGCGTCGTCACGGCCGCGGGTGCGCCGGATGCAATCTTCGACGAAGTGCTCGATCGTCTCGTGCAGAGTGGTGAGATTAAAGTCTGGAAAGCGCGCGAGATCGTCAGTGATCTCACGGCGCAGGCGGTCGAGCAACCGAGCCGCGTTCCGGCGCGTGGTGTCGACGCGGCAACGATGGGCATTGGTTACGGCAAGGTCGTTATTCTCGGCGAACATGCGGTTGTCTATGGGCGGCATGCAATCGCCGCGCCGGTGCCACTCGCAATACGTGCCCGCATCGAACCCTGCGACGAGGGAATCCATATCATGATTCCGCGCTGGGGTGTGGAGTACGAGCTCGCTCGCAACCCGGCCGAGCGGCGGTCGTTCGAGCGTGCGGCCGGAGCCGTTCTCGACGAGTTGGGATTGAGCGGGCGCAGTATGCGCATCGAAGTGTTTCCCGAGGTGCCGCGCGGCATGGGGCTGGGCGGCTCGGCTGCGATGGCGGTCGCAATCGTGCGCGCGCTGGATGCCGAATTTCGCCTGGGACTGGACGATGCCGAGGTCAACCGCCTCGCGTTCGAGTCCGAAAGGCTCGCCCATGGCAATCCGAGCGGCCTAGACAACACGATCGCGTGTTACGGCCAACCGCTCGTCTACCGCACGGGCAGCCCACCGCTCGTAGAGCTACTCAATATCGAACGACCGATTCCGATAGTGATCGGAATGACGGGCTCCGAGGGTCTGACCGCCAGCACGGTCGCGCGAGTCGGCGAAGCCTGGAAGCAGGACCCGAAACTCTACGAGCGCATCTTCGATCAAATCGACGGACTCGTGCTGCGTGGCGTGCAGGCCGTTCAGGATCACGACCTCGTGACGCTTGGCCAGCTCATGAATATTTGCCACGGCATGCTCAACGCTCTGCAGGTCTCCACGCCGGAGCTCGAGCGCCTCGTCGCAATCGCGAGAGCTAGCGGTGCCCTCGGCGCGAAACTCACGGGCGGTGGTGGCGGTGGTTCGATCATCGCACTCTGCGACGGCGAAACGCAGCCCGTCGCCGAGGCGATCCGGGCTGCTGGATACGAAGCCGTCACTGTAATGCTAGGCGAGCGCATCGATGCCGAATAGAGCTGTCGTCTCCGACCGTTCCGAGTCGCTCGTGCTCGTCGATGAGCACGATTGTGAAATCGGCGCGGCAACGAAACACGCGTGTCACGCGGACGAAGGTCTGCTGCATAGGGCTTTTTCGATCTTCATTTTTAACACGCGGGACGAGCTTTTGTTGCAGAAGCGCAGTGCCCAAAAACCACTGTGGCCGAACTATTGGTCGAACACCTGCTGCTCACATCCGCGCCAAGGCGAGACGATGGCGGAGGCCGTACGGCGCCGCCTGGCCGAGGAACTCGGAATCCGAACGCCACTGACGTACCTCTACAAGTTCCAGTATCACGCTCGGTACGAGTCTGCAGGCTCGGAACGAGAGTTCTGCTGGGTCTACTACGGTCGGCACGACGGCGAGCCGGACGTGAATCTCAATGAAATCGCCGACTGGCGCTACATCGACGTCGCCAGCTTCGATACCGAACTGGCCGCTTCTCCGGACGACTTCACGCCCTGGCTCAAGCTCGAGTGGGCCGAGCTCAAGGCAACCTACCTACCGCAAATTCTCCCTTCCGGCGCCTGAATCCACGGCACCGACGCCGGCTCCTATACGCTGTTTGTAAGCGGCCTATGAGCCTCGTGTAAGAGACGGTTTCCTCGACGGCAGCGTCGGAGGGCCCCAGACCAGTCGTCGGCTCGTATGAAGCCCGGCCCCGTGCCGGGCTTTTCTTCGGATGGCAGGTCCGATAGGCTGCTCGTTCGAGCAAATCGAACCGGGGGACTTGTCCGTATTCGCCGCGGTCGAATGGGCCGTTAGCGGAGCAAACCTGCCCGTGGGTCGTGTCGGGCATCGCGGGCGAGCAGCCGGGCCGCGCCCGCGTGTCCGCTTCTCATTAATTGTTCAGACTTAGGGAGGCCTCGGGTCGGCAGCGCAGGCTCGGGGGCTAATTCATGAGAGTTAAGCCGACAGGCGTCTGTCTAATACTCGCGGCGCTCGCCGCTATCGTTGCCGTTCCGGCGTTCGGTCAGGCTGCCGACGAGCATCTGAATCTCACCGGTCACTGGGCTGGCATTCTGGCGCTCGTCTTATTCGGCGTTTCCTATGTTCTCGTCATTCTTGAGGAGACGATCCATCTGCGCAAGTCCAAGCCCGTCATGGTGGCGGCCGGCGCGATCTGGATGCTCGTGGCGCTGACATACGGTCAGGCTGGGCATGCAGAAGCGGTCGAGGAGCTCGTGCGGCACGGCTTGCTCGAATTTGTCGAGCTGTTTTTGTTCTTACTTGCGGCAATGACGTATATCAACACGATGGACGAGCGCGGCGTATTCGACTCGTTGCGTGCCTGGCTTCTCGCGCAGGGCTATTCCTTGCGGAAGTTGTTCTGGGTTACCGGTGCGTTAGCGTTCGTCATGTCGCCGATCGCCGATAACCTGACAACCGCCTTGCTCATGGCGACAGTCGTGATGGCCGTCGGCGGTGACAATCGCCGTTTCGTCGTGGTCGGCTGCGTAAACGTTGTGGTCGCAGCTAACGCCGGTGGCGCATTCAGCCCGTTCGGTGACATCACGACGCTCATGGTTTGGCAAGCCGGCTTCGTGGAGTTCCACCAGTTCTTCGCATTGTTCGTGCCGTCGCTCGTGAATTGGGTGGTCACCGCGGGGCTGTTGAGTTTTGCCGTCTCGACGGAACAACCGAACCCATTGACCGAGGAAGCCGAGCTGCGCGAGGGCGCGTGGATCGTCGTAGGGCTTTTCCTCTTAACGGTCTCGATGGCCGTATCGATGCACACAGTGCTTCACCTGCCTCCCGTGATCGGCATGATGACGGGACTCGGGTTGCTCAAACTCTACGGGTATTACCTGCAGAAGACTGGCGTGCGGTTCCAGGTGACTGAGGATATCGTGCTCAATGAGGACGCGTTAGCG
>JAOTTJ010000353.1 GCA_029864465.1 Gammaproteobacteria bacterium
TTCGCTCCAGCGTCCGGAGGCTTCCCAGAGCTCGGCCGGTTGCACGACGGGCATCACAAGCTCGAGCGCACCGGCGCGATCCATCTCCTCTCGGACGATGCGCTCGACTTTGTGCAGCACGCGCAGCCCCATCGGCAGCCAGGTATAGAGCCCGGAAGCCAAACGACGAATGATGCCGGCCCGCAACATGAGCTGGTGACTGATGACCTCGGCGTCGGCCGGGGCCTCTTTGAACGTATTGAACGGTAATTTTGTGAGCCACATGCGGGTAGTTTCTCAGACCCTTAGACAGAAAGCATTGCTTCGCTAAGCCAATTACCGCAGCATGAGCGCCGGAACGCGGCTGAACACGCGAAGGAAATGGTGGAACCCTCTCCGAAAAAAAGAACTCCGCGGCGCGGAATTTACCTTTTGCCGAATCTGTTGACCACCGGTGCGCTGTTCGCGGGGTTCTACTCGATCGTTGCAGCCATTGACGGCAATTTTCTGGGCGCTGCCTGGGCGATCTATGTCGCTATGTTTCTCGACGGGCTGGACGGCCGCGTCGCGCGCATGACGAGCACCGAGAGCGATTTCGGCAAGGAATTCGATAGTCTTGCCGACATGGTCTCGTTCGGTTTGGCGCCGGCAATCGTGACTTACCAGTGGGGTATTGCGCGCTTTCCCGAGTATGGCGAGCTCTGGGGCCGGGTCGGCTGGCTCGCTGCATTTCTGTTTACAGTTGCAGCCGCGTTTCGACTCGCACGGTTCAACACGAACCTCGCGGTCGACGACAAGCACTACTTTCAAGGCCTGCCGAGCCCACCAGCGGCATCGGGGCTCGCCGCCATGGTCTGGATCAGTATCGTCTACGAGATCGAGGGGTTGCCCGCATTCGTTGCCGGAATCTTGATCACGTCGCTGACGGGTTTGGCGATGATGTCTAATCTGCGCTACTTGAGCTTCAAGGATTTCAATCTCAGCAGCCGCGTGCGATTCGGCAACTTATTGATCATCCCGCTCGTGCTCATCGTGGTGTCGTTGAATCCGCCGCTCGTGCTGTTCGCGATGTTCTTTATCTACGCGACATCGGCGCCGTTGATCTGGTTGTGGCGCCGGGCTCAGCTGTTGCTCACGGGCCGCAAGAAGGGCGCCGCTTGAGCGAACTGCGTCACGAATACCTCGCTGCGCTCGGAATTCCTGTCTGGGTGCAGCGCGACTGTGCAGCCGACGTCGCTGATACGCAGTCCTCGGGCGCTTCGTCCTGGCAGGACCTCGCCGGGCGTGTGCGCGCCTGCACACGCTGTGTCCTGCACTCAAGCCGCACGCAGACCGTGTTCGGCGTCGGCAACGTTCACGCCGACCTGCTCGTGATCGGTGAGGCGCCGGGTGCTGACGAGGACCGGCAGGGTGAGCCATTCGTCGGGCGGGCTGGGCAGCTGCTCAACGCGATGCTCGGCGCGATACATTTACCCCGCGCGGATGTTTACATAGCGAATATTCTGAAGTGCCGCCCGCCGAGTAATCGCGATCCAAAGCCCGAGGAGGCTGAGGCCTGCATGCCTTATCTGGAGCGGCAGATCGCGTTCATCGAGCCCAAGGTCATTCTCGCGGTGGGGCGCATCGCAGCGCAGTGGCTGTTGCAGTCCGATCAGCCCATCGGTAGGCTCAGAGGCACAGTACACAGCTACGGCACGGCGAGCACCCCGCTGGTCGCAAGTTACCACCCGGCTTATCTGCTGCGCAGCCCGCTCGCCAAGGCCAAGGCCTGGGAAGATCTGGTGCTCGTCAGCCGAATCCTCAACGATCCATCATGAACGCAGCAGTCCTGCCTCAAAACCAGATCCGCGCGATGCGGCCCGCCGACTTACAGGCTGTGGCCGAGGTCGAGATCGCGAGTTATCAGTTTCCGTGGAGCATCGGCATCTTCAGGGATTGCCTGCTCGCCGGGTATCAAAGCCTCGTGCTCGACATTCGCGGCAAACTCAGTGGCTACTGCATCATGTCGATCGCGGCCGGCGAAGCGCATCTGCTCAATATCTGCATTCACCCGAGCTGCCAGCGACTCGGCTTCGGTAGACGCCTGCTGGTCGAAGGGCTTGTGCGGGCGCGCGAGACGGGCGTAGAGACCGTGTTCCTCGAGGTGCGCCCGTCGAACGACGTCGCGATCATGCTCTACCGCTCCCTGGGATTCAGGCTCATCGGCAGGCGGCCGGCCTACTACCAGGCCGATGGTGGCCGCGAGGACGCAGTCATCTTCGCAGCATCGTATCCCAGCGCCAACTAACCTGATTCTCGGGTTTCCGTCGTCATGTCAGAGCATCTGAAGCGTCGCACGTTCGCGATCATTTCGCATCCGGATGCCGGAAAGACGACGCTGACTGAGAAGTTGCTGCTGTTCGGTGGTGCGATTCAGATGGCCGGCACGGTCAAGGGCCGCAAGGCGAGCCGCCACGTGACGGCGGACTGGATGCAGCTCGAGCAGGAGCGCGGGATTTCGGTAACCTCATCCGTCATGCAGTTTCCCTATCGGGACCGCATCATCAATCTGCTCGACACGCCCGGCCATGAAGACTTCTCCGAGGACACCTATCGTACGCTCACGGCAGTTGACAGCGCGCTTATGGTCATCGACGCGGCGAAGGGTGTCGAGACCCGCACGATCAAGCTGATGGAAGTTTGCCGGCTGCGCAACACGCCGATCATGAGCTTCATCAACAAGCTCGATCGCGATGGCCGTGAGCCAATCGAGTTACTCGATGAGGTCGAGACGATTCTCAAAATCGAGTGCGCGCCCGTGACGTGGCCAATCGGAATGGGGCGCGACTTCAAGGGGCTTTATGACTTCCGCCGAGATTGCATCTTTCTCTACGAACGTGGCGATGCGAGCCGGATCAAGACGGCTCGGTGCATCGCGGGGCTCGATTCTGCCGAGGCCGAGGAAGCGTTAGGTAACATCGCCGCGGGGTTACGTGAGGAAGTCGAGCTCATTCGCGGTGCGAGCCCGGCTTTCGACGTTGCGCGTTATCTCGAGGGTCGCCAAACGCCGGTCTTCTTCGGTGCCGCGATCAACAACTTCGGTGTCAAGGAGTTGCTCGATGAGTTTGTCGAACACGCTCCGGCACCGCAGCCGAGGGAGACCCAGTCTCGCACCGTCGAGCCGTCGGAGTCTGCGCTCACGGGGTTCGTGTTCAAGATCCAGGCGAATATGGACCCGGCCCACCGAGACCGTATTGCGTTCATGCGCGTGTGCTCGGGGACCTACAAGCCTGGCATGCGGCTTTATCACACGCGGTTGGGGCGCGAGGTGCGTGTCGGCGAGGCGATCACGTTCATGGCGGCCGATCGGCAGCACGTCGAGGAGGCTTATGCCGGGGATATCATCGGCCTACACAACCATGGCACGATCAACATCGGCGATTCGTTCACGCAGGGCGAGAATCTCGTGTTCACGGGCATTCCGAACTTCGCTCCT
>JAOTTJ010000354.1 GCA_029864465.1 Gammaproteobacteria bacterium
CGCGGCGCGACTGTTACGCGTGCGAATGTATTCCGTGCGCAGTGCGTCGTCAGGCCCGAGCAGCGTCTTTTGCCCATCTACTTCGCTGTGGACGCTGACGAGCTCGGTCCTGTCGGTCCAGAACCAATCGTCCTCCGGAGCATCGCTTGTAGCTACGGTCGTCCACAGGAACCCGTTCGTGAGGTGGTGCAGCTCGGCGGTGAGCGCGCCGGTCGCCGCATCGTGAAACCGCAGGCGGCCGTCTTGAGCACCGGCTACGAAACGTTCTCCACTGGAACTCATAAACACGACGCGATGACAGAGGTCGGTGTCGATCGGTACCTGCAGCCCGACCGCACCGGTGCTCGGTTCGAGCGTGACTGCGTCGTCGAAAAGACCGACCGCACAAACGCAATCGTTGTCGAAACCGACGGCGCGAATCTCGGAATTCAAAACTCTCCATCGATCCGTCATCGCGCCGCTAGCCGAATGGACCTTCTTGACTGTGCCGTACCGATCACCGAAAAAGAAGAACTCGCCGTTGGCATCAAAGCAAGCCTCGTAAACGATGCCGAGGTTCATGAGTCTCTGCAGCAGCTCGCCGGTCACATAGTCAAATAGCAGCACAGAACCGTGTTCAGAGGTCGTCAACAGATATCGGCGGCATGGCGAGACACAGATCGAGCGCACGGGAGAATCGTTGCCGAAGTACTCACGAACGACCTTGCCCGTGCCGATCTCGTGGCAGCGGACAGCGCCGAGACCGTTACCGGTGATCAGGATCTCCTGCCCATCGAGCGCGACAGCTTGAATCTCGATTCGGCCGTCGCCGACGCGGCGGATCGTCTCGCCCGACTCGATGTCGAGCACGGTTGCAGTGCCATCGTATGAGCTCGTCGCAGCCCACGTGCTGCTGAGTCGAAGCTTCGCGATAGAGGCGTCGTGCTGCACGAGGCGCATGACACTTCCCGATTCGGCATCGTAGACGGCGACGAAGCCTTGCTCATCGGTAACGACGAGGTGCCGGTCACTGTCCGACAATGCTGCACCGGTGATGGAACCGTAAGAATCAGCAAGCGAAGCCCTCCACTGCCCGGAGGATGTATGCACGTCCACGGTCGAATCGTAGCCACAGGTATAGATATGAGCACCATCGCTCGAGATCTTGACGTCCTGCACGGCGCGGTTATAGGTATGGATGTTCAATAGCGGCTCGTCGGAACGGCCATCCCAGATGATCGTGCGATGGTTCATCGCGGCGACGATCCGAGTTCCGTCTGGCGTGAAGTCAGTCGCAGCAGACGCACAGTTTGCGGCGCTGAGGACGTCGCCCGTTGCGGCATCGAACACGACCACGACGGATTCTTGATTCGTAACGATCTGTGCCCACGGCAGATCTACATCGGGTAGTACGCCCTCGTTGTCGTCGTAGGTGGTGACCAGGTTGCCGGACGATAATCGATAGACTTCGGCGCAGCCGGCCTGAATAACGAGCAATAGATCACTCGAGGTGTCTACTGCGATACGGGTGGGTATGTCGCGCGTTTCGATGGCCAATCCGGATTCCGGGCTTGCGACCTCCAGCGTTCGGACAACGCCGTCGGCCGTCCCATACGCACACAACGTGCAGTCCGGGTCAACGGCGATTGCCGTGATGGCTTCGGGTGCAACCGCGAGCTCGGACCGCAGCCCGCTGGTACAGTCGATCTGATGCAATGCGTTACCGCTATCTGCGATAAGGACGCATTGCCCATCCCGGCTGATCGCAACGTGCTCCACGGGCTTTTCGAAGACGAACCGGTGCGTGAGCTTGCGTAGGCGCGTCTCCCAGATGCAAAGCGCGTTGCCAGCAGCCCCGGCGAGCGTGCTGCCGTCGAGAGACAGAGCCAGCCGATGAATCGGTCCCGGATCGAGGGCGATCGAGTGGTGCTCGCTCGAGGCGTACTTGCGCACGAGCGAATCTCTATGCTCGACGAGCGCCGAGCTTGGCGGCCCGTCTCGCTGAACCGTCAGGGCGTTTGCTGTTGTGCTCAATGTAGGCTCCCGGTTGGGATCTCGGCGGTTGCTTCGAGGAGCTGATTCATTTTCTCCTCGGTTTCCCGTGCCTCTTTCCCGTATCGCTCGGCATTGCGCTTCATCGTGTCGCGCTCCTCTTCCTGCACGGCCTCCGGCGCATTGAGCAACGCACGTATGAAAGTGAGCTCCTGATCGCTGCCGATGACATAGAGCTCCGCCTGAATGGAGGCGATCCGATGCTCGAGCGCCTCACAGGCGCCGTCGAGCCATTCGATGCGTTCTTCCAGCGTCGAGCCGCGAATCGTCGACGTGGGGTCGAGGTCTTCGATGCCGGCCATCTCGAGAATCTGCTGCGCGCGCCGGATGTTTTGACGCAGCACCTCGTTGGACCGGCTGAGCAGCCCGCCGGCGCCGCTGTCCGCCCGCAGCCGATTGGTGTCGTGCCAGATCCGCGCGAGCTGCTGGCGCTGCTCATCGGTGAGCGGCAGGTCGGCCAAGCGGTCCGGGTGGATGAGCATCGCAAGCTTCCTGAGAAGTAGCTTCGTTTCGGCAAGGTTTGCGGGCGCCTCGCGCATATCGATACTCGCGCCGGTCTGCAGACCGTATGCCGCGCTGAGCTGATAAGCCGCCAAGGCCTCGCTGCGCCTCTGGATTTCTTCGCGGAGCTTCTCGCCGATCTCAGCGGCCGTCAGGTTCGGCTGCTCGCGGAGCAGCTTCAAGGCCATTTGCGCGATCTCCAGGCGCGCGCGTTGCGAGCGCTCCGCCAGAAACTCCGCGGCGAACAGCTGCATGAACTCCTGGCGAAGCGCCTCCATGCGCAGCACGCGGTCTTCACGAAACAAGCTCAATTCCCCAAGCTCGTCGTTCAGGCGCAGCCAAGCCTGTTTGCGCAGCTCATAGCGCCTGCGCGTCGGTGAATCCGCTTCGGAGGCTTGCTGCTGTGTCAGGCGGTTTTGTTTAGAGAAGAACTCCAGCGCGTCGCTGTTGGCCGCGACCTGATCGAGACCGAGCAGCCGCATCTCCGTGACGAGCATGTTGAGCTCGTCGATGCAGCCCACGGCGTCGTCTTCAAATCCGACTTGCAACGCCTCATGGAGTGCCCGCACGGGCCACTTGGAGAGCAGCACGTGGCCGTTGAATATCTCGGCCGAACCGTCGCGCTGTTGACGCTCGGCCTCGAACTTGAGCAGCAGTGCAACGGCGCGGATGAAATCTAGGCCCGCCTCGAGCGCCAGGCCAATAATCTGGGCGTAGGCCTTCGATGCTTCCGTTGGTGATGAGATCAGGTGGGCTAGATCAGTGCCGGCTGGGTCGCCGTTGCGCCCGAGCAGCGCCAGGTCTTCGTTGAATGTGGTCACGTCCCCTCCTGTCAGTAGCGTGCAGCGTGGTTGAGTTGTTTTTCGAGTAAATCTTGTCTTAGAATGACAAGTCTACAAA
>JAOTTJ010000355.1 GCA_029864465.1 Gammaproteobacteria bacterium
CGAAACCGAACGGCTCGAGTGGCTCAAGACCGAGCGGGGCGAGGGCCGCGACGAGTGCGGGTCCATCGAATTCGGAATCGGTCTGCAATATCGCCTGCGATATTGTTCCGCTGTATTCAGCGTAGAGGTCGATTTCGCCGGCCCGCAACGCCTCGAACGCGACGAGCGTGCCGGCAAAGCCGAACTCGCGCTCCACCGTCAGCCCGTGGAACTCGAGGGTCTGAGCCATGATCTCCGCGAGCACATAACTTTCCGTAAAATTCTTGCTGCCGACAACGATCGGTGCTTGCTGAGAGGCGAGTCCGCCAGAGAAGAACAACAGGGAGGCGGCAACTGGAAGCAGGCTAAGCCGCATGACCCTGGCCGAGTAGTGCTCGGACATAGCCACTCGCCGGTGCGGCGAGGACGTCGGTTACAGCCCCGCGCTGCTCCACGTGACCGCCTTGCATGATGATGAGATCCGCGGCGACCGTCAGCGCTTCGCCGATGTCATGGGTCACGAGCAGCACGGTCGTCGGCTCCACAGCAAGGAGAGCGGCGAGGCGCGCGTGAATCTCGCCCTTCGTTAGCGTATCGACGCCGGAGAATGGCTCGTCGAGCAAGAGGATCTCGGGCTTGAGGAACATGGCCCGGCAGATACCCGCACGTTGCTGCTGACCACCAGATAACTCGTGCGGATAGCGATTGCCGAGGCCGGGCTCGAGATCCATAAGGGTCATGAGCTCGAGGGCGCGAGCGCCGATACGTTCTTCATCCCAGCCCACGACTTCTGCGACCAGGCTCATGTTACGCACGATGCTGAGGTGCGGAAACAGCGCCGTACCTTGTACGGCATAGCCGATGCGTCGCCGGGTCTCGACCAGATTCCGCTCGGGCAGTGGCGCGCCGAACACGACGACACGTCCCTGTTCCGGTCTGACCAAGCCGTTGACGATTTGCAGAAGCGTCGACTTGCCACTGCCGCTCGCGCCAACGATAGCCGTGACGACGTCTGCCCGAACGCTCAGGCTCAGGCCGTTCAAGACATCTGTTTCACCGTAGCGCTTACGGACGTCGTGAAGCTCTATAATCTCCGACATACCGAATCTAAGATAACATCCACAGGCGGACGGCCCGAAGCGGCCTCTCGTCCGCCGGGATGAACAGGAGTCTGGCAAATGACGGACGACACAAAGAAATCGAACCAGCAACTGCGTGAGCGGTTGACGGACGAGCAGTATCACATCACGCAGGAAGCGGGAACCGAGCGGCCGTTCACGGGCCGATTCTACGAGCACGACGACGCGGGTAGGTATCTGTGCGTGTGCTGTGGGAATCCGCTGTTCGAGTCCTCGACGAAGTTCGATTCCGGAACAGGATGGCCGAGCTTCTGGGCGCCTGTGACGGCGGAGGCACTCGCAAGCAGGGAGGATGCCAGCCTAGGCCGCGTTCGCGAGGAAGTGCTCTGCGCCAACTGTGACGCACACCTGGGCCACGTCTTTCCCGACGGCCCGGAGCCGACCGGTCTGCGGTTCTGCATCAATTCGGCTGCGCTGGACTTCGAGGAGAGCGATGGCGACTGAGTCGACCGTTCTGCGCTTCACCGGCTCGTTCGGCATTGCACTTTGCGTCGTGATGGCCATGCTCTGGTTCTCGCTCGAGATCTCCGGATTCAACGAGCGCCAGCAGCGGCGCGAGATCGAGGTGCACGAAGTCAGCGTATTGACCGAGGACCGGCGCCGCGATTTTCGGGAGTTGCTAGGCGAAGGACAAATTGGGCCTTCACCGATGCTGGCGCCTCTCGCCGAGATCGCGCCGTTGGACTTGAGTCGGGGCGTGCGCGGCATCGTACAGCTAGAAGTGCTTGTAGATCCTTCCGGTGCCGTTACGGACGTGCGCGTCATCGACGCTTCGCCGGCGGGTGTCTACGAGGCGCAGGCTATCGCGGAGATCGGGACGCGACGCTACGAGCCCGAGTATATCGACGGTCGAGCCATGCCAACGCGGCGGCTGGAGATCGTCGATTTCACGGTGCGCTCCGCCTCCGAGGATTAGACGCATCGCCGATGCCTGCTTCAGACTCGCTCGTCGAAGATCTCGTAGTCGTAGGTCCCGAGGGTGCCCTCGAGGCCAAGCTGGAGCGACCCAACGATACGCCTCTCGCGACCGCGCTGATCTGCCATCCGCACCCGCTGCATGGCGGCACCATGGATAACAAGGTTGTCTATACGCTTGCGCGCAGCTTCCTGGCGTTGGGGGCAGCGGTATTGCGCTTCAACTTCAGAGGCGTCGGCGCCTCGGCCGGTTCCTACGCTGAGGGTGTTGGAGAGACCGAGGACGCTGTGTCGGCATCGGCCTGGCTTCGTGAACGCTGGCCCGCGCTGCCGCTCTATCTCGGCGGCTTCTCCTTCGGTGCCGCCGTGGCCGTTCGTTCTGCACCGGCCATTCGCCCGACGGGTCTCGTCACAGTCGCTTTACCCGTCGAGCGGCTCGCGATCGAGTTGTCGTTTCTGAAGGTGCCTTGGCTGCTGATTCACGGCTCCGATGACGAGCTTGTTTCGCTCGATTCGCTCATCGACTGGCTCAACGATCAAGCGCCAGGCCCAGAGCTCGAGGTCATTCCTGGCGCAGACCACTTCTTTCATGGCAAGTTGACGCAGCTCAAGAACGGTGTGACGAGGTTCTTTGCGCTGCCGCCGGCGGCCGTCGAGTGATGTTTGTCGAGGTAGGCCCGTGCTGACAGGATTGCGAGAGATGCTCAGTCGGAAGCTCGGCGGTGCCGAGCAGGATGACCCCAAAGCGCGCGAACATGGCCTGCAGATCGCGACGGCGACGCTTCTAATAGAGGTGATGCGTGCCGACTACCAGGAGAATCTGACCGAGAACGAGGCCGTGTTCGCGCAGGTCAAGCGTTTTTTCTGTTTGAGTGAAGACGAAGCACTACTGCTCGTCGAGGAAGCGGAGTCGGAAGCCGATCACGCCGTCGAGCTGCAGTCATTCACGCGACTATTACACGAGCAGCTCAGTTTGGATGAGAAGTACACCGTCGTCGAGATGTTGTGGCGTGTGGCGCTAGCCGATAACCATCTCGATAAGCACGAGGATTACCTGGTGCGCAAACTGGCTGGATTGCTCTATGTCTCGCACAGCGATCTGATCCGCATCCGCAATTCGGTCAGAGAAACCCCGTAGCCGCTCAGTCAGCATAGAATTGCTTCATGTAGCGAACTGAGAATCTGCTCGGCTCGTTCATGGGAGTCACATCGATCGAGAATACCAACGTCTCTTCGTTCGCGACCGGTAGCTCACCGATGTAATAGACGGCTTCTCCCTCACGGATTTCGCGCAGCGTCATATTCTTGTGCTGCCCTGTGAGATTGACGGCGGACGCTGACACGCTACCTGGCACCGGGAGACCGGTCGTTCCCGGTTCTTTTCTGATGA
>JAOTTJ010000055.1 GCA_029864465.1 Gammaproteobacteria bacterium
ACTCGAGCCCGACCCCGTCTCGGGCGCCGAGCTCGCAAACTACGTTGAGCAAGCGTTGAGTACGCCCGCAGAGATCGTCGCGGATGCAATTCGTGTAATGGGGCTTTAGTCCGGATAACTCAGCGCACTAGGCAGTGATCTGCTTGCCCACAATGGCGTCGAACCGGCTCTCGGGCGACAACAGGCCCCAGCCAACCATCCAATTGTAGATCCGCTCGTATTCTTCGGGTGAATAGGGCCGCGGATAGACGTAGCGGAAACGGCCGAGAAAGAAGTCCTCCTTCTCGAGCGTTGCGATGTCCCCGGGTACTTCGCGAATCATATATTTCAGGTACGGCCGAATGTCTTCGTTTATCTTATCGACGGCACGACGCACGGCGCGGTCGATCTTCGCGTAGGCATCCGGATTCATCGACGGCACAGCAACCTCGGCGCCCTCGTAGAAAGCCTCGCAGATGATCTTGTGGCCACGCTTCACGGCGACCGTGATCCAGGGCTCCATGAGTGCCGCCGCGCCAATCTTGCCCTCCTCGAGAAATTTGAGTCGTTGCTTCGGGCCGCCGACGTGCGCGGGGCGAATCTCCTCTCTGCTCAGATAGCCTTCGAGAAGCGACAGGGTCACGTAATGCGAGCCCGCATGCATGTTGACGCCTACAATCACGTCGTGCAGATCCGACGGGATGTTGTACGGTGAATCGCCTTTGACGACGATCGCTTGGGTCGCCACAGCCGCACGCTTTGCGACGACCTGCGCCCCCTCATGACTGTCCTGAGTCCGCCTTATCTGCCCCCACTCGCAAGCTCGATACATCGAGAACTCGCCGTGCTCGATACCCTCGTGCCAACCATAGGACCGCACCGCCGTATGATCCTCGATGGGCGTATCGGGCACCTCTTTGTCGCGATCGCGCCCCGAGCCAGCTGGCACGAGCTGCACGTCGAGCCCCTCGTCCGCAAAATAGCCTTCCTCGAGCGCGACATGATACGGAAGCGAGAAGACCGCATTATTGACTTCTATCTTTACCGAGGCTTCGGACATAAGCGCTCCGTTCGTTGCCTATCGTGGTCGACGCTCTGATCGGCGCGTCGCTGCCTGACCGTCTAGCCTACTCCGCGAGTAGACCCTAGCTCATCCCCGCCTATGCGTGCGTAGGCGCCGGCCGAATCATGCGTCGCGAATCGCGCGCTTGACGAGATTCTCGAGCAGCGGGATCTTGAAATGGTTGAAATTCAACGGAGTCGCGCCACGTACGGCCGCCTGACCCGCAAGCGCCGCAGTCTCTTCGTCCGGCGGACTACCCGTGACGACCTCCTCGACGACGCTGAGCCGTCGCGGCGTACATTGCACAGCGCCGGCCGCCATGCGGATACGCGAGATCGCGCCGTTCTCGACGACCATCGCACTCGCGATGTTGACGAGCGGGAAGTCCCACGTATTGCGATCGGCAACTTTCTCGAAATAGAACCGCGCGTTCGCCCAGTCACCTGGGATGCGCACTGCCGTAAGTAGCTCACCGGGCTCGACGGCCGTCATGCGCTCGATGTCGATCTCGGGGCCGATGAAGTAGTCCTCGGCTGCGACCTCGCGCTCACCGTCGGCACTGCGAATGACCATGCGCGCATCGAGCACGACCATGGCCGGCGCAACGTCCGACGGCGACACCGCGACGCAACGATCGGCGCCCCACAGGCAATGCTCGCGGTTCTGCCCCTCGGGCGTATCCGCATAGCACGTGTTGCCGCCAGCCCGATAGCAATCGACGCCGTAGCGGTAGTACCAGCAGCGCGCGTCCTGATTGAGGTTGCCGCCGAGCGTGCCGACGTTGCGAATCTGCGGGCTCGCGACACGGCCGGCCGCACTCGACAGCACGCTGAAGCGCGACTGGACTGCATCGCTGTTCGCAATCTCGGTCAGCGTCGTCATCGCGCCAATCTCGATCCCATCGCCGACTGCGCGGATACCGCGCAGCGACTCGATTCCACCGAGATCGACGACGTTGGCCGCGTACTTGGCGCGGTCCTTGAACCAGTCGAGCGTATCGTGGCCTCCCGCCATCGCCCAGCCGTCTTCCCCGAAACGGCCCAGCAGATCGAGCGCGGTCTCCACGCTGTCCGGCTGGTACAACTCGAAATGCGGCATCATGTCTTTGGACATAGCGAGATGCTCCTTATGCAGTATGTATTTTTAGCGGTTGTGTCGATTGTTCTCGTCCCGCTACGTAGTTGACGATCATATCCGGAACGACGGGTACGCGATTAAACACGTGCCCGCCGAGCGCATCCGATATTGCGCAAAGCACGGCCGCCGCGGCCGCGCCCATCGGCGGCTCCCCGATGCCGCGCGCACCGACTGGGTTCTGCGGATCGGCGATATCCACGGCGTCCCACTCGACGGTTGCCGGAATGTCGAGATAGGTCGCGGGCTTGCACGACAGGAAGCTATCGTTGCCAGGCAAACCGTTCTGCGGATCGTAGATCTGCCGCTCGAACAGCGCAAAGCCCATACCCCAAACGCCGCCGCCCTTCATCTGCTGCGCCAAACCCTGAGGATGGAATACGGTGCCGCAATCGGCGATGCAAACGTAGTCGAGAATTTCGACCTTACCGGTCTCGACGTCGACGTCGACCGCGGCGAATCCGCAGGCCAGCGCCGGGACATCGCCTTCCATTCGCAGCGTTTCCTTCGCGACACCGACCAGGCCCGTGCCGGCGACGCCGCGCACGGCGAGCCGTGTGACCTCGTGGATATCGTCCGGCGGGTTCTCGCCCGAATACGTTCCGCCAAGCTCGATCGCGCGCTGCGCAGCTTGCGCATAGGTCATGCCCTGGGCCGAGTCGCTGATCTTGAACACGCGCGCGCCGTCGACGTCGTAGTCCTCCGGCGCGCCGCCGAGATCCATCGCGGCGATCTCCTTGAGCTTGCCGAGCGCGTTCATGCCGCCGACGTAGTTGGCTCGACTCATCGTCCACGACGTATTGCTACCGGTTTGCGTCGAAGCGAATGGCAGGAAGTTGGCGTTACTGCCCTGATGGATAATGCAATTCTCCCAATCCATCTTCAGCACCTCGGCCGCAGCACGCGTCGTGCTCGCGTAGGAATACGTGCCGAGATTGCCGACGCCGCTGTGCAAATGCAGCTTGCCGTCCGGCGTGATGACGCACAGTCCGTCATAACCCGTACGGCCGACGTCGTGATACGCAGTGCCGATCCCGATGCCGCGGACCTTCGAGCCATTGCGCTCGCCGCTGCGTTGGCGCTGCGTCTCCCAATCGAACAGCGCCGCGCCCCTATCCAGCGCGTCCGGCATGTAAGCGCTCGTAACGTTGAGGCGGTTCGCGCCGATCAGCGCATCGTTGTCCGGCGCGTTCAGCTTGCGGATCTCGAGCCGGTCGATACCGAGCTCGCGCGCGGCACGATCGACGAGCGGCTCGACGGCCGCAGAGATCTGGTTTTGACCGGGACCGCGTTGCGGCCCGCGCGGCGTCGTGTTCGTGATGACTGGAATACCGCGAAAGCGCATGTGCTCGGGCTGATAGAGAATCGACAGCGCCGCCGCCGCATCGCCGGCATCCTGGAAACCACCGTTCGAACCGCCGTCTTGAACGACCGTGAAGTCGATCGCCGTGACTTTGCCGTCGGCGCGAAAGCCCATCCGCACACGGCCCTGCAGCGTGCCGCGGGCCGAGCCGATGTAAAACTCCTCGTGACGGCTGATGCGCAGCATGACTGGGCGCGAGATCTTTTTCGACAGATGCGCGGCAATGCCAACCGTCTGACCCGGCGTACCCTTTGAGCCGAAGCCGCCACCGCAGAATTCGTTGATATAGACGAATTCATCTAAGCCAATGCCGATCTGCCGCGCGATCGCTGGCAGCGAGGCCGTGAGGCTCTGGCTTCCGGAATGAACGTAACACTTACCGTTCTCCCAGTACGCCATGGCCGTGCGCGGCTCCATAGACATATGCGAATTGCCGGGAGTAACGAACGACTCGTCGATGACGAGGTCTGACGCGGACAGGCCAGCCTCGACGTCGCCGTGCGCCCACTCGACCGGGGCCTCGCCCATCGGCAGCTGATTTTCGCCCACCGCCGCAAAATCGCGTGCGGTCCACTTAATGCGCCGCCGCTCCAGCCCCGTGCGTCCGCCGCCGACGTTAGTGCCGTCGGCGCGTGGATCCGGACCGCCCGGATACAGGCAATCGAGCGGATCAACCGTGAAGTCGAGCGACTCGAACTCCAGCCGAATGCGCTCGATGGCGTTTTGTGCCGTCGTCTCATCGTCAGCCGCTACCGCAAGAATGAGATCGCCGACGAACTTGGGCTCATTCGTGAGCAACTCACCGACACCTTCGTCATCAGCTGTGAGAATCCCATGCACGCCGTCCATGGCCAGCGCCTCGGACGCGTCCATGCTCACGACGCGCGCGTGCGGAAACGGGCTCGTCAGGAGCCGCGCGAAGACCATGCCCTCGGCACGAAAGTCTTCGGCGTACTTCGCATCGCCCGTGACCTTCGCGCGGATATCTGGCGGCGTGAAATTTTTGCCGATCAGGCTCCAGGCCATGGTTAGGCGCTCTGTGCCGCACGCATGACAGCGTTGAGGTAATGATCATAAGCGCCACACCGGCAAAGATTACCGGACAAAGCGTGGCGCGCCTCGTCACGTGTCGGCGAGGGATTCGTTTCGAGCAGCGCCACAGCTGACATGATCTGACCTGGCGTGCAGAAGCCGCACTGCGGGCTCAGCTCGTCGATCATGGCCTGCTGCACGGGATGCAACTCACCGTTGGCACCCTCGAGACCTTCGATCGTGCGAACCTCTTTGCTACGAACCGTGTGTGTCAACGTCGAGCAGGAGTAGTTCGGCACGCCGTCGACGAGAACCGTGCAGGCACCGCACTCGCCGCGATCGCAGCCGAGCTTCGTGCCAGTCAAGCCGAGCTTGTAGCGCAACGTCATGGCCAGCGTTTCGTTCGGCAGCACGTCGACGCTGCGCATCTCGCCGTTGATGTTGAGCCGCAAGAGCCGTTCGACGCCACCCGGCGTCGCCGCCTGTTCAGGCGTGCATCCACTCAAGCCGCCGAACACGTACCCTGCAGAGGAAACGACGGCGCCGGATGCAACGACACCCTTGATGAAGGATCGCCTGGATGCCTTCGAGCGGCCCAGCGTTTCCATGGCACCGCCGGTATCGAGGCGAGGCTCCGGAGGTGAGGTCGGTGCGGTTAGATCGACGGAATTGTTGTCAGACATCTTGGGAATCTCCCCGATCGTGATTTATTGCGGTAGAGCGCTGTCGCTCGATCCTATGAAAAATGCCAAATTCGGACAAGGCCATGCGGGCGGCGCAATCCGCGCTGCGCGAAGCCGCTTCCCCGACGCCACTCACGCCGTGTTGACCTGCAGCGGACCGTGGGATTGCGACCTACCGGCCGCAGCGTTGACGACCATGTCAGGAACAATCGGGGTACGGTTGAAATAGTGCCCGCCGAGTGCGTTGGAGATCGCACACAACAGCGCCGCGGCCGCGCAACCCTGCACGGGCTCACCGACACCCTTCATGCCCATGGGGTTCTCGGGATCGGGCTCGCCGACCGCCGCCCATTGCATTTCGCTCGGCAGGTCGAGATAGCTCGGCGGCTTGATTTGATAGAGCGACGAGGTTGCGGGCAGACCGTTCTGCGGATCGTAGATGTGTCGTTCGGTCGCAGCCATGCCGATGCCCATGACGGCACCGCCTCTGACTTGAGTACTCAAGCCCTGCGGATGCATGACCGTGCCGCAATCGGCCACGCCCAGATAATCGATGATCTCCCACTTCCCGGTCTCCAGATCGAGCTCGATTTCCATGAAACCGGCCGCGAGCCCCGCAACGGTGCCGCTGCGCCCGAGGTTGTCTTTCGACACACCGATAAGCCCGGTACCCGCCAGGGCCTCGACAGAACGCTTGGTCATGTCGTTCAGGTCCTCGGGGTATTCCTGTCCGGAGAACCGCCCACCGAGCTCGACCGCGCGCTGCGCGGCTTGCGCGTACGTCATGCTGCGAGACGGATCGGCTGTCGCGAACACGGTCTCCTCACCGATGTCGTAGTCATCGGGCACACCGCCGAGATCCGTGGCGGCGATCTCTTTGAGCTTGACGAGCGCATCCATGGCCGCGACGTAGTTCGTGCGCGAATGGGTGTACGTCGTGTTGCTACCGAACTGGCCGAAGTTCCAGGGTAGGTGCTTGCGGCTATCGCCGCGCTCGACGACACAGTTGTCCCAGTTGTACTTCAAAACCTCGCCGGCCACGAGTGCCGTGCCCGTGTGCGAGTAAGTACCGAGATTACCGACGCCGGTATGAATATGCAGGATGCCGTCAGGCGTGATACGCACGAGGCCGTCGAAACCACTCGAGCCGGCCGAATGGAAGGCCTGGCCGATACCAACGCCGCGCACCTTCGAGCCGTTGCGCTGACCGCTGCGTGCGAGACGTGTCTCCCAGTCGAACTGCTCGTGGCCGATGTCGAGCGCCTCGCCGAGGAATGCACTCGTGACCGTGTTCTGGTTGGCGCCGTAACGCGTGTCGCTCGTCGTCGCATTGATTCGCCGGATCTGGAACTGGTCGACACCGAGCTCGGCCGCGGCCTTGTCGAGCAGCGGCTCGACCGCCATGGCGATCTGGTTCTGGCCCGGCCCGCGCTGCGGGCCGCGCGGCGGCGTATTCGTATTGATCGGAATGCCGCGAAAGCGCATAGCTGGCACCGAATAAACTAAGGAGATGGCATCGGCAGCTGCGCGGTAGTCGCTCCAGCCAGTCGTCGGCCCGTTCTCCTGCACGAGGTAGAGGTCCGCGGCCGTAAAACGTCCGTCCGCCGCGAAGCCCATGCGGATCCTGCCCTGGAAGCCCGGTCGCGCCGAGCCAATGAAATGCTCCTCGTGGCGGCTCACACGCATCATGACGGGGCGGCCGATCTTGCGCGACATGTGCGCTGGGATTGCCATGAATGGATAGGCATTGCCTTTCGAGCCAAAACCGCCGCCGCAGTACTCGGCAACGAAAACGAGATCCTCAGGCGGTATGCCGACGTACTCGGCAATGCCCGGATGCGGGAAGCTCTGGCTCTGCGAGGAACCGTGGAGAATGCACTTGCCGTTCTCCCAGTAGGCCATCGCCGTGCGCGGCTCGAGCGAGTGGTGCGACAGACCCTGGGTCACGAACGTCTCATCGAGGACGACGGCGGCATTGGCGAAGCCCTCGTCCACGTCGCCGTAAGACCATTCGAGCGTGGCCTCGCCCATCGGCAGCTGACCGGCCTCGACGGCCGCGAAGTCCCGCGCGGTCCATTTCACGCGCCTGAGCTCCACGCCCGGGGCAACCATGTTGCCATCCGGACGCGCATCGGGGCCGCCAGGATAAAGGCTCTGGAGCGGATCCACCGTGAACGGCAGATCCTCGAACTCGATTCGGATCTGCTCGATGGCGTTGTGGGCAGTCGTCTCGTCTACAGCAGCGACGGCGAGAATCGGCTGGCCGATAAACTTCGGCGCGTCAGTGAGCATCGGCGTGGCCGGCTCCGGAGGATTCGGCACCTCGCTGGCTCTCAGAATACCGAGAACGCCTTCCATCGCCTCGGCTGCGCTCGTGTCGATGTTCACGATCCGCCCATGCGGGATCGGGCTCGTGAGCAAGCGACAAAAGACCATGCCCTCCGCACGAATATCTTCCGAGTACTTGGCTTGGCCCGTGACTTTTGCGCGGATATCAGGCGGCGTGAAATTCTTGCCGATCAGTGAGTAGGCCATTGCATTCCCCCAATGAGCTCGCCTTGAAGCGGCTTGGTTTTCGGTCAGCGCGGCCAGCGCTGACCGGACCCACTGATCGTATGAGAAACCTCCAGGCCCTACAAGGGCCCGGCAGCGTCCGGCGCAGGATCAATAGACCTCGAGCGGCGGCTCCTCGAGCGCCGCAAGCTGCTCCTTGAGCGCCAGCACGTGCTCTTCCCAGTATTTGTTGTCCTCGAACCACGGAAAAGCCCTCGGAAAGGCCGGATCGAGCCATCGGCGCGCAATCCAGGCCGTATGATGCAGCATCCTCAGGCCCCGCAGCGCTTCGATGAGCCTGAGCTCGCGGTAGTCGAAATCGGAAAACTGACCGTAGCCCTCCAGTAGGTCCTTGAGCTGCAGCGCGCATTCCTCGCGACTGCCGGACAAAAACAGCCAGAGATCCTGCACGGCCGGGCCTGTTATGCAGTCGTCGAGATCGACGAAATGCGGGCCCGAATCGGTCCAGAGCACGTTACCCGGGTGGCAGTCCCCGTGGATGCGGGACATGCGGATCTCGCCGATCTCGTCCAATTGCTGCTCGATGCGCGCGAGCAGCTGCTCGGTCACGGTCCGGTAACTTTCGGTCAGATGCTCCGGCAACCACTCGCTCGCGAGAATCGTGGCTGCGGCGTCGTGGCCGAGCCAGCCCGTCGAGTACGCGCGGCGATGCTCGAACGCGGCTCGCGCGCCAACCGCGTGGATCCGGCCCAGGAAGCGGCCCATCCACTCACGCTCCTCGGACCGCGACAGCTCCGGCCAGCGCCCGCCCTGACGCGGAAAGACGGCAAAGCGAAAATCCTCATGCTCGTGCAGGGTCGCGCCGTCGCCTGCAACGAGCGGGGCAACAACCGGAATTTCATGCTCGCAAAGCTCGAGCGCAAAAGCGTGCTCCTCGAGAATCGCCGCATCAGTCCAGCGCTCGGGCCGATAGAACTTCGCGACGACGAAGCCGCCGTCCTCGAGCCCGAGCTGATAGACCCGATTCTCGTAGCTGTTCAGCGCGAGAATACGCCCGTCGGTCACGTGGCCGACGCTGTCGACCGCGTCGAGCACGACGTCCGGCGTGAGATCGGCATAGGGGGTCGCACTGGTCATAATGGCTCGGTGAAGATCGTGGCGCGTAGTTTACGCGCTTGAAGATTGGACGTAGCCTGCCGGGCCATGATGGCAGGAACGCAGGTCGCTCTGCTTACGTCGCTCGCGATGGTTGCGTTCGCCGCGAACTCGTTATTGTGCCGTCTGGCGCTCGCGCCAGGGCTCATCGATGCGCCGAGCTTTGCGACGCTTCGCGTCCTGGCTGGCACGCTAACGCTCGGGTTGATCGTCATACCGCGCTGGCGGGCGGAGCATAAGGCGAACACCAATTTTGTCGCGGTCGCCGCTCTGCTCGGCTACATGATCTGCTTCTCCTATGCCTATCTGTCGCTCGCGGCCGGCGCCGGCGCATTGATTCTCTTCGGCACGGCCCAACTGACGATGTTCATCGCGGCCTTGCGCGCGGGTGAGCCGTTCTCGCTACCCGCATGGCTCGGCTCGAGCTGCGCGCTTGCCGGACTCGTCTATCTCGTTTCCCCAGGCCTCACGGCACCCGATCCGGCCGGTGCCGTACTCATGACTGCTGCGGGCGTCGGCTGGGGCATTTACTCGCTGAGTGGGCGCTACGCACCCGACGCTCTGATCGCCACGGCGACGAATTTCGTCTGGACTTTGCCTGGCGTTGTGCTCGTGAGCCTGTTGACGATCGCCAACGTGAACGCGGCACCTCTGGGTGTCGCCTATGCGATCGCATCGGGCGCAATCGCAACCGGGTTCGGCTACGTGGTCTGGTTCGCAGCGGTCAAGCAGCTACGTGCAACGACGGCCGCGACCGTGCAGCTCTCGGTGCCGATCATCGCCGCATTCGCGGGAACCTTGCTGCTCGATGAAGCCGTCACGCTGCGATTGCTGATCGCCTCGGCCGCAACGCTCGGCGGCATCTGGCTCGTGCTGGCACAGAAAGGCAAAACGGCTTAACGTCCGCCTCACGTGGGCGACTCCGGAAGACAGTTATGACCCAAGCCGTGATCGATCTGTTGCTGAGCCGCCGCTCTGTGCTCGCCAAGGACCTGGGCGAACCGGGCCCGACTGCCGAGCAACTCGAGACCATTCTCGCTGCCGCGCTGCGCGTACCCGATCACGGCCGCGTCGAGCCGTGGCGCATTCAAGTCCTGCACAAAGCGGCACAGGCATCGCTCGCGGAGGTCTGTCGCGAGATCTTCGAGCGCGAGAACGCCGCTGCGAGCAACGCCTTGATCGAGGCCGAGTACGAGCGCATGCAGCGCTCGCCGGTCCTGCTCGTCGTGAGCTCGCACCCGGACCCGCAACGCTTCGAAAAGGTCCCGGCAATGGAGCAGCTGCTCTCGGCGGGCGCGCTGTGCCAGAACATGCTGATCGCTGCGCAGGCGCTGGGCCTCGGTGCACAATGGGTCACGGGCTGGCCCGCCTATCATCCGGAGATCAGAAAGGCCTTGGGTCATAGCGCCGAGACCGATATCGTCGGCTTCGTCCATGTCGGCACGCCGCCCGGGCCGCCGCGCGAGCGTCCGCGACCAGACCCCGCGGCAATCGTCAGCGAATGGCCGGGATCCGGTGACGCCGACTGAGCCCCGGCGCGGGACATTCCTGTTTGTTAGACTTTTAAATTCAGTGCAGCCGAACCCGGAGCGTCCAGATGTCGAGGTCTATCGCACTCATCCTCCTCTGTTTCTCGTTTGCCGGCTCGAGCCTCGCGCAGGCACCGAGCGGCGGGCGGATGATCACGTTCCCGACGCACACGGAAGCACTCGACAACGGCCTGGAGACGATCGTCATCAGCATGCCTGGCAGTGGGCTCGTGAGCTTCTGGGTTATCGTGCGCACGGGCTCTCGCGACGAGTTCGAGCCCGGTCACACGGGCTTTGCGCATTTCTTCGAGCACATGATGTTCCGCGGCACCGAGAGATACCCCGCGGATCTCTACAACGAAATACTCACGGAAATCGGCGCGAGCCGAAACGCATACACGACCGATGACTTGACGGCTTATCACGTCTCGATCGCAGCCGAGGACCTCGCGCTCGTCATGGATCTCGAGAGTGACCGGTTCAAAAACCTCGCTTACGCCGAGGACGTATTCAGAACCGAGGCCGGCGCCGTCTACGGCGAATATCGCAAGAACGTCACGAACCCGTTCTTCGCTATCTACGAAGGCATCATGACGACGGCCTTCGACGCGCATACTTACGGTCACACGACGATGGGCTTCGAAGAGGACATCGCCGCGATGCCGACGATGTACGATTACTCGCTGAGCTTCTTTTCGCGCTACTACCGCCCCGAGAACGTCATCCTGCTCGTCGTCGGCGACGTCGAGGCCGCGCCGACAATGGACCTCGTGCGCGAGTACTACGCGGATTGGGAGCCCGGCTACGTCGCACCGCAGATCCCTGTCGAGCCCGAGCAGACCGAGGAGAAGCACGTCGAGGTCAGTTACGCGGGCCGCACACTGCCGATGCTCGCGCTCGCTTACAAGTTCGATGCCTTCGACCCGAATAATCGCCTGCGTGTCGCGGCGGATCTGCTGACCGAGATGGCCTTCGGCTCGACGAGCGATCTCTACAGGAAGCTCGTGCTCGACGAGCAGGTCGTCGAGTTCCTTGCAGCCGACGCAGCGCGTAACCGTGATCCCGGACTCCTCGATCTCTACACGCGCGTCAAAGACCCGGAGCGCGTCGACGATGTGCTCGAGGCCATCGATGCGACGATCACAACGTTTACCGAGACGCTCGTTGACGAAGCCGACCTCACGGCACTCAAATCGCGACTGCGCTACGGTTTTCTCATGGGCCTCGAAACACCCGATGCCGTCGCCGGAGGACTCGCGCGCATCGTCGCGATCACCGGCGGGATCGAGGCCGTCGACGCACTGTATGCGGCTTACGAGACGATCACGCCCGAGGACGTGCGCGAGGCGGCACGGCATTACCTCGATCCGAACCGGCGCACTGTCGGCGTGTTGAGGGCAGAGCAATGAAGCCCGCGCGATTCGGCATCCTCGCCACCGTCACGCTTTGCCTGTCCTGCACGGGCGAGCCCGAGGCACCAGCACCGGAAGCCGGTGCCGCGGCGCCGATGGGTGACATCGTGCTGATGCCGGTGCCGAGCGAGCCAACGATCGCGTTCTCGGTCAGCTTCGGGGTCGGTTCGCAGGACGATCCTCCGGGCAAAGAAGGCCTGGCCTATCTGACGGGCCAGATGATCGCCGACGCCTCGACCGAGACGAACGCTTACGCAGACATCCTCGATGCGCTCTACCCGATCGCCTCGGGTTATTCGGCGCGCGTCGACAAGGAGATAACGACGATCACAGGGCGCACCCACCGCGACAACACAGATGTGTTCTTCGGTCTGCTTAGCGATGCGTATCTGCGCCCTGCCTTCGACACGGCCGACTTCGAACGCATCAAGAACGACACGATCAACTATCTGGAGAATACGCTGCGCTACGCGTCAGACGAAGAGCTCGGCAAAGCCGCGTTGACGCAGCTCATCTTCGGCGGCACGCGCTACGCCCACCCCATCGCCGGCACTGCCGAGGGCTTACGCTCGATTGCGATCGAGGATGTCGTCGATTTCTACGCGCGCCATTACAGGGCGGCCAACGCGACGCTCGGGCTCGCCGGCGGCTATGACGATGCGCTGATCGCACGCTTCGAGGCAACGCTGGCATCGTTGCCCGACGGAACGATCCCGCCTGATCCCGTGATCGAGCCCGCCGCATGGGAGGGCAGCGAGGTGCTGCTGATCGATAAACCCGATGCGGACTCGTCGATCAGCTTCGGCTTTCCAATCTCCGCCAGCCGCGGCGAGCGGGACTTCTATGCGCTCTGGGTTGCGAATTCCTGGCTCGGCGAGCATCGTAATCAGGCCGGACGACTGTTCAACGTCATCCGCGGCGCGCGCGGGCTCAACTACGGCAACTATTCCTATCTCGAAGCGTTTCCCGAGGGTGGACAGCGCACGATGCCGCCCGTGAACGTCGCGCGGCATCATCAAATTTTCGAGGTCTGGATACGCACGCTGCCGAACCACCAGGCGCATTTCGCGCTGCGCGCTGCGGTCAAGGAGCTACGCGATCTCGTCGATGGCGGGATGACGCAGGGCGAGTTCGATCTCACGCGCGCATTTCTCGATAAATACGTGCTGCATTTCGCCAAGACGACGTCCGAGCGTCTGGGTTACGCGATCGACGACCGCTTTTACAATGTGCCAGACCCCGGCCACTTGCAGCGCTTTCGCGATATGCTCGCGGAACTGACCGTCGAGGAGGTCAATGCGGCGATTGCACGTCATCTACGGTTCGACAACCTCAAGATCGCGATCGTCACCGGCGATGCTGAGAACTTGCGTGAGGCACTGACCGAGAACGTGTCGAGCCCGATCGAGTACGAGTCGCCGATGTCACAGGCGCTGCTCGACGAAGACAACTTCATCGAGAAAATCGCGCTCGATATTCGCGCCGATCAGGTCACGATCGTGCCGATCGACGAAATCTTCGAGCGTTAGCGCGGCAGAGATCTATGTCTGCGCGACACCGATCACGAAGAGCACTGCGTAATCTTGCTTGTTGCAGTCCCCGACCGGAGGCATTTCTGCCCCTGGTGTGACCGGAAAATCTCCCCTGCTCGCCTTGGACGGCGAGCACAAGACGCCGTTCGTCGCAGGTGTATAGCGCGCGGAACGGCAGCGCAAGTGCGTCACGTCGTAGATCGTCGCGCCGTCGGCGAGCTCCCAGCGTTGGCTACCGCCGGCTTCTTCGGCATGAACCGTTAGAACGGTCGTCACCTCGCGGTCCCCGGTGACGAGGTATTGACCGGCAGACAGCGGGAAGTCAGGGCTCTCCATGATCAGGCCATGCTCCTCGAGCCACCAATCCGAGCTGTCGAACTTCCAGCCGGCCGGAGCAACCCCGCCGTTCGCAATGAGGCTATCGTAACGATTGAGCCAAACGCCGCGGGGACCG
>JAOTTJ010000056.1 GCA_029864465.1 Gammaproteobacteria bacterium
GAGGCACGCCGAATATCACGATGCTGGCTCCGAGCACGAGTTGGGCCGTCAACGCCGCCAGTATCGCAACTCCGTCCGCCCTGAGCTGCGGGTCCCGCACCAGCCGCCAGCCCAGCCAGCCAACGACAATGGTCGCGAGCACGGCGCCGAGACGGTGCGTGAAGTGGATCGCTACACGAGCGGGATTATCTAACACTCCGCCCTCGTAATCGATGCCTAGGCCGCGCCAAAGAACAAATCCCTCGCGAAAATCAGCCACCGGGGGCCACCAGCGCGTCTGACAGGTTGGGAAATCCGGGCAGGCGAGTGCTGCGTAGTTCGCGCTCGTCCAGCCGCCGAGAGAGATCTGCAGCGCGAGCACGACCGCGCCAAGCTGGGCGAGATGGCGCAGCGGCGGACCGACGCCGACACGCTTGACGCCGTCGCGCGCAAGCCAGAACAGCAGGCTCAGCGTCGTGAATCCGCCTAGCAGATGGGCCATGACGATTACGGGCTTGAGCAGCAGCGTCACGGTCCACATGCCCAGCAGCCCCTGCAAGATCACGACGCCGACGAGCACATACGCCAGCCGCCTCGGTTGAGCCGGATCGGCTCGATTGCGCCAAGCTAAGCCTGCGAGCATGAGGCACACGAGGCCCAGCGTCGAGGCGAGATAGCGATGGATCATCTCCCGCCAGGCCTTGCCGGCCTCGAGCGGGCGGTCGGGATAGGCTGCCTCGGCGAGCCCGGCCTCGCTGACGTCCGGGACGATGAGTTGACCGTAGCATCCGGGCCAGTCGGGGCAGCCGAGTCCCGCATCCGTCAGGCGAACCCAGGCGCCGATCGTCACGACGAGGAACGCGAGCGCCACGCCTACTCGGGCAAGTGTCAGAAATGCGTTACGCAACTTGGTGCGGCTCCGGCCTGCGTGCGAGATCCGTGAGCCTGCGCTCAACCGCCCGACTCGGCGGCATCAACGCTGCCTCGAGGCATTTGTTGATCGAACACATTGCTGGAATCCATCGCCAACCTGTGGCTATGCCTGGCGGGAGGCTCGTTATCTCAAGGTGGAACGGTCGGGTAGCCGTCGCGCAATTGTAGCAAAGAACGGTGGGCTTTCGGGCCGCCGGCACAGCGCTCAGGTGTCGCCGGAACGGCTCTTCTTCGCGGTTTTCGCGAGGTCCTCCGCCGCAATACGCGCAACACCATCGGCCGGCGCCGGCGCAGCCTGGCCGCCCGTGCTCCAGGCCTGCCCGAACAGTAGCTCGACCGACACGGTGAACTGTTTGGCGCCAGCACTGGCATACAGCGCTTCCTCGAACGCCTGCCAGCGCCCGCGGCCCATGAGCCCGGTCGGTCGGCCGGCCGCGCTGTTGACGGTGCCGGTGCCGCGCAGGTCGGCGATCAAGCCCTCGAGACTCGAGTAGCGGATTTCGAGCCGGTCTACGTCCATGACCGGCTCCGACAGCCCTGCCCGGGCTGTGAGATCGCCGAGATCGTGCATATCGATGAAGCCGTGGACGTGGATGTGATCGTCGACGGTTCGCCAAGCGCGGCGCAGCTCTACAAGCGTGTCCGGACCAAAGCTCGTAAACAGAACCAGGCCATCGGTACGCAGCACACGCGCAAACTGCGCCAGTACGCGGTCCGGCTCCACCCACGGTAACAACAAGTTCGCAAAGACCAGATCGACACTGTGATCCTCGATCGGCAGCTCGTGGGCATCGCCGGCGAGAACGGCGACGCCCGGAGCGTTGATCGCCGCGCGTCTGGCCATTTGAAGACTGGCATCGACGGCAACGACCTGGGCATCGGGATACAAAGCGGCGAGTGCCGCGCTACCCGCGCCGGTTGCCGCGCCAACGTCGAGCACGCGTTTGGGCTCGAGTCGGAACAGCGCCAAGCGCTCGAGCATGCGAGAGCGTGCCTCGGTGTGCAGCACGGCCGCGCCGTCGAACGTCGCTGCGGCCGAGTCGAATCGCTGCCGCAACACGGCCTGCATCGGCAAGCCGTAGCGATCGGGGATCTTCACGCGCCTACGCCGGGTGGCAACGTTAATTGCCGGCGCCGCAGCCCGGCTCTTCGCCGTGCAGGCCGAGTCTTGCGAACAGGGACTGATCGGCATCGGTGTCTGGATTGTCTGCCGTCAGGAGCTTCTCGCCATGAAATATCGAGTTTGCGCCCGCTGCGAAGCACAGAGCCTGCAGCTCATCGCTGAGCTGCGTGCGACCGGCGGAGAGCCGGACGTGCGCCTGCGGCATGAGTATCCGTGCGACCGCGATCGCGCGCACGAGCTCGAGCCCGTCGATGTCGTCGGAATCCTCGAGCGGCGTGCCCGGAATCGGAATGAGCTTGTTGATTGGTACGCTCTGGGGATGAATGGGCAACGTCGCGAGCTCGTGCAGCAAGCCGACGCGATCCTCGCGCGTCTCGCCCATTCCTAGAATACCGCCGCAACAAACCTTCATGCCGGCGGTCCTGACCTTTTCGAGCGTGTCGAGTCGGTCATCGAATGTGCGCGTGCCGATGATCTGAGGGTAGAACTCGCGCGACGAGTCGAGATTGTGGTTGTAGTAATCGAGTCCCGCCGCGGCCAATTCCTCGGCCTGCCCATCCTTGAGCATGCCCAGCGTCGCGCAGGTCTCGAGCCCCAGGGCCTTAACCGCGCGAATCATCTCGCTGATCTCCTCTAGCTGCTTGGGTTTCGGCCCGCGATACGCCGCACCGAGACAGAAGCGCGTCGCCCCGGCGGCCTTGGCATCGCGCGCTGCTTCGGTCACGGCCGCCACGGACATGAGTTCATGGCGCTCCACACCCGTGTCGTAGCGAATGCTCTGCGGGCAGTAAGCGCAGTCCTCGGGGCAGGCACCGGTCTTGATCGACAGCAACCTCGAAATCTGCACGGCATTCGGATCGAAGCACTGACGGTGGATCCACTGCGCTGCGAACAACAGATCGTTGAACGGCAGATCGAACACGTCGCGCACTTCTTCGCGCGTCCAGTCCTGCCTTGCCACCGCGTCAAGGCGCAACGACCCAACTTCCAGGCACGGCAATGTCCCGCCCATTTCTATGGCTTGTGTCGACATCGAAGATTGGCTCCCGTGGCGGCTCGCGCAGATGATCGGCCAGTATCAGAAAACGCCGTCACACCTGTCAACCTGACTCTCCCACGATGGTTTACCACAGTCTCCTTCAGTTTCTGCTGTCGGGTCGCTGCGCCGCGTGCGGCAGCGGTTCTGCAACGGGCTTGTGCACGGGCTGCCGTGCCGATCTCGCGCCCGTAGAGCGCCCCTGCGCGCACTGCGGCCTGCCGATGCCGGTCAGCACGTGCCCGCGGCAGGGGTCCACCTGGGTGCTCGACGCTGTCATCGCGCCGCTCGAGTACGTCGAGCCTCTCGACGACTACGTTCAGGCGCTGAAGTTCGCTGGCCGCCGTCATCTGGGCCGTGCGCTCGGCGAGCTGCTCGTTGAGGCCGTGCGCACGTCGCCGGCGAGCTGGAACGTCGAGACGATCGTGCCCGTGCCGCTGCACCGTCGGCGATTTCTCGAGAGAGGTTACAACCAGGCCGTAGAGATCGCCCGCCCCGTTGCCGCAGCGCTGCGCATCGATCTCTGCATCGCCGGTATCCGGCGGCAGCGGGCAACGGCCGCACAGGCACAGCTCGGTGCCAATGAGCGACGCGCCAATCTTCGGCGCGCGTTCTCGGTCACCCGCGATCTAAAGGGCCGGCGCGTCGCGATCGTCGATGACGTCATCACGACGGGTGCGACAATCAATTCGCTAGCGCATGAATTGTTGCTCGCCGGGGCGAGCTCCGTACAGGCTTGGGCCGTCGCCAGATCGATCTGATCGAAGGGGTCGGAATTGATGGGGTCAGCGTAATACTACGGTCGACGTCGACTGTATTTCTACGCTGACCCCAGTAGTCGTTAACTCACTAGGGCACGAGAACGTAATCGAGAACGAGACCAGCGAAAACGGCGACGCCAAACCAGGCGTTGTTTTGAAACGCCTCGAAGCAGCGCCGCGGCTCGCGGTCGCGGATCAGGTGCTGTTGATACAGCATGAATGCCGCTGCCGCACCGAGTCCGGCGACATACCAACTACCCCGATCGGCGCTGTGCCCGACGAGGAACAGGCCGAGCAAAAGCATGAGCTGCAGGCCGCCGATGAACGCGCGATCCATATCGCCGAACAGGATCGCGGTGGATTTCACACCGAGCTTGAGGTCATCGGGTCGATCGGTCATCGCGTACTCGGTGTCATAGATCACGACCCACACCATCGTAACGATGAACAACAGCCAACCGAGCCGCGGTACCTCGCCGAGCTCAGCCGCAAACGCCATCGGAACACCCCAAGCGAACGCGATACCGAGCACGAATTGTGGCGCTGAGACGAACCGCTTCGCGAACGGATAGGCCAGCGTCAGGAGTGCTCCGACGATCGCGAGCGCCTGCGTCAACGGATTGAGCAACAGCACGAGTAAAAGACCGAGCGTCATGAGTGCGATGAACACCACGAACGCGCCGACGAGCGGCACCTCGCCTGTCGCTAACGGGCGCTCACGCGTGCGAGCGACATGCCGATCGATCTTGCGGTCAGCAAAATCGTTGATGATGCAGCCGGCCGAACGCATCACGACCGTGCCGACCACAAAGATAAAAAGCAGCTCGCCGCTCGGCCGCCCCTGTGCTGCGATCCAAGTCGCCCAGAGTGTCGGCCACAGCAGCAGCCAGATGCCGATAGGCCGGTGCAACCGCATGAGCCGCAGATAAGCACCGCTCCGGGAGATCGCGACGGCCGAATGCTGCGCGAGCCAGCGCCTACGCTCGCGCCAGCGCTTCGCCAAGGCTCGCAGATCGTCTGCCTCGAGCGAGATCTTCGGTAGCTTCAGATTCCTAAATACGTTGCGCATAACGTCGGCCCGCTGCGAGCTTACACTCTCGCGTAACGCATTTGGCCGCTGTTCCAGCGGCGCACGAGGGCATCAACATCAGCCGGTTTCTGTGTGAGGAAGGCGTCGGAGATGTCGATGACCATCGGCAGCAGGTCGGCGTTGCGCACGAGATCGGCGATCTTGAGCTGCATGAGACCGGTCTGACGTGTGCCGAGCACCTCACCCGGCCCTCTAAGCTCGAGATCCTTTTGCGCAACCTTGAAGCCGTCCGTCGTTTCACGCATGACGCCGAGCCGTTCGCGCGCGACACCGCTGAGCGGCGGTTTGTAAAGCAGCACGCAACTCGACGCCGCCTGGCCGCGACCGACGCGACCACGCAGCTGATGCAACTGCGCAAGACCGAGGCGCTCAGCGCTCTCGATGACCATCAGCGTCGCGTTCGGCACGTCGACGCCGACCTCGATGACCGTCGTGGCGACAAGGAGGTCCAGGCCGCCGTCCTTGAATCGGCGCATAACGTCATCCTTGTCTGCCGGACGCAGGCGCCCGTGCAGCAAACCGATGCGCAGGTCGGGCAACGCGCCCTGCAGATCCTCGTGAAGCTGCTCGGCAGCCTGTGAGTCGAGCGTCTCGGACTCCTCGATCAGAGGACAGACCCAATACGCCTGCTGCCCGGCCCGACAGTGCGCCTCGACCCGCTGGACGAGCTCGGGCCGACGCGATTCCCGCATCACTACGGTCTTGACCGGCTGACGCCCAGGCGGCAGTTCATCGATGATCGAGCAGTCCAGATCGGCGTAGGCCGTCATTGCAAGCGTGCGTGGAATCGGCGTTGCCGTCATGACCAGTTGATGCGGCACGGTGCGCTTGGCCTGGCCTTTGAGCATGAGCGCGAGGCGCTGATGCACACCGAACCTGTGTTGCTCGTCTACGATGACCAGACCCAGCGACGCAAACCGAACATCCTGCTGAAACAATGCGTGCGTACCCACGGCAACGGATGCCCGGCCCGTCTCCAGCGCCGAATAGACCTGCCTGCGGGCAGCAGCCGTGATCGAGCTTGTCAGACAGGTGACGCCGAAGCCGAACGGCTCGAGCCACGCCTTGAAGTTGCGCAAGTGCTGCTCGGCGAGCAGCTCTGTCGGCACCATGACTGCCGTTTGGGATCCTGCAGCTGCAGCGACCAGCGCTGCGCTGGCCGCGACGACCGTCTTGCCCGAGCCGACATCGCCTTGTAGCAGCCGGTGCATCGGGCGCGTAACAGCGAGATCTTCGAGAACCTCGCCTACGGCACGGTTCTGCGCACCCGTTAGCTGGAAACCCAGATGCTCACGGAAACTCGCGAGCAAATCCGGCTCGATCGTCAGCGCCCTTGCGTGCTCGATGTCGCGATCCTTGCCAACCTGCAACAGGCTCAAACGTTGAGCAACGAGTTCCTCGATCGCCAGACGCAGCTGCCCCGGATGGTGTCTATTCAACAACGATTCCTTATCGACATCCCGCGGGGGACCGTGCAGAAGACGCAACGCCGTATCGAGCGTCGGCCAACCGTGCGGCAGTAGCGGCTGAACGTAGTCGTCGAGCGGCGCCGTTTCGAGCCGGCTCAAGGCCTGTTCGACGAGACCGCGCAACCGCTGCTGGTAGAGGCCCTCGGTCGTCGGATACACGGGCGTGAGACGGTCGCTCAGAACGTCCTCATCGGAGCCGACGAAGCTGTACTCAGGATGCACCATCTCGAGCCCGGTCGGCCCGAGCCGGACTTCGCCGAAGCAGCTGATTCGCGCGCCGCGGCTCAGATTTTCCTGTTGCGCGCGGGAGAAATGAAAAAACCGTAGCGTCAGACCACCAGTGCCGTCGGCGACGCGGCAGAGCATCGACCGGCGCCTGCGAAAGACGACCTCGACGAGCTCGATGCGACCCTGCACGAGGACCTTCTCACCTGGCGCGAGGCTCCCGATCGGGCGAATTTGCGTTCGATCCTCATAACGAACCGGCAGTAAGCACAATAGATCGCCGACAGTCGTGACGCCGAGCCGTTCGAGCCGCTCGGCGACACGCGGACCAACGCCCTTCAAGGCTGTGACGGACTCCTCGGTCAGCGGCAACCGTGGCTTGGCCGCCGCGCGGCCTCTCGAGCCCGATGACTGCGCGCTGAGACCCTGGTTCAACGGCTCAAGTCACGAGTATCGCATCGACTTCGACGGCGGCTGACCGCGGCAGGGCAGCGATTCCGATGGCGGCGCGCGCCGGATAGGGTTCATTGAAGTATTCGGCCATGACCTCGTTGACCGTGGCAAAATTGTCGAGGTCTGTCAGATAGACCGTCAGTTTGACGATTCGCTCGAGGTCCCCGCCGGCTGCACGTGCGACGGCTGCGAGATTGTCGAATACCTGGCGAACTTGCGCTTCGATGGAGTCGGCGACGAGTTCCATCGTCGCCGGGTCCAGTGGTATCTGCCCTGATAGATAGACAGTATCGCCGGCGCGGATCGCCTGGCTGTAGGTACCGATGGCGGCGGGTGCATCCGCCGTTGCGATTGGTTGCTTGTCGGTCATTGCGGCCTCCGTCATCCGGTCAGGCGTTGAACTTTGAGCACGTCAGGATTGGTTCTGATGCTGCGCAGCACCTGCGCAAGATGTCCGCGGTCCCGCACCTTGAGCCGGAACTGTAACGTCGAGGCATCGCCGTCCGTCTCGACGTTGACGTGATCGATGTTGCTCTTCGTCGCCGAGATTCGACCGGCAACCTCAGCCAGTAAGCCGACCCGGTTCATCGTTCGGACCTGAATCTCGGACTGAAACTCGCCTTTGATGCCACGCTGCCAATCTACGGGAATCCATTTCGTCGGGTGCTTGCGGAAATCGGCCACGTTCGGACAACTCGTACGGTGGATTACGACACCGAGACCGCTCGAAAGAAAGCCGATGATCTCATCACCTGGAATCGGGTTGCAGCAGCGCGCGTAGCCAACGACGAGGCCCTCGGTACCTGCAATCTCCAGCGGTTTGCGCTCGCGTTTGGCCTGATCCTGATCGCCGCCTTGTTGCTGCGCCAGCAGCGCTGCCACGACGGGCGCGAGCCGCTCGCCGAGACCGAGCTGCTCGTAGACCCGATCGAGCTCATTCTCACCGAGCTCATGGAGGACCTTCTCGATCCATCGCTTCCTGAGCTTACGATTGCTCAGATCGAACGGTCGCAACGCTTGCTCGAGCAGGCGTCGGCCAAGTGTTCTCGCTTCATCGCGCGTGAGATTCTTCAGGTAGGCGCGAATGGCATTACGGGCTTTTGCCGTTGTTACGAAATTCACCCAGTTGGGATTAGGCTTCGCGCCGCGTGCCGTCAGTATCTCGACGGTATCGCCGTTGCTCAGCGCGCTCTTCAACGGCACGAGTCGCCCATCGATCTTCGCGGCGACGCAGCGATTACCGACGTCAGTATGCACAGCGTAAGCAAAGTCCACGGCCGTCGCACCGCTTGGCAAACGCATGATGTCGCCCTTCGGCGTAAAGACGTAAACCTTGTCCGGAAAGAGGTCGACTTTGACAGTCTCGAGGAACTCCTCGGAGTTGGCCGCTTCTTGCATCTCTATCAGACCCGTCAGCCACTCGCGCGCACGCGCCTCCGCACTGTAGGTATGCTTGTCGACGGCCTTGTACTGCCAATGCGCAGCGATGCCCCGCTCAGCGAGCCTATCCATGTCCTCGGTTCGAATCTGCACCTCGAGCGGCACGCCGTTCGGCCCGAATAGCGTCGTGTGCAACGACTGATAACCGTTGACGCGAGGAATCGCGATGTAATCCTTGAAACGGCCCGGCATGGGCTTATAGAGCTGATGAATGAGCCCGAGGACGCGATAGCACGTATCGATGTCGCCGACGATGATTCGCAGTCCATTGAAATCAGCGATATCCGAGAGCGGGATCTTCTTGCGCCGCATCTTCGAATAGATGCTGTACAGATGTTTCTCGCGCGCCATCATGCGCGCCTCGATGCCGTTAGTCGCGAGATTTCGGCTGATGTTCGTCTGCAGCTTGTTCAGGAACTGCTGCCTGCCGCCGCGCGCCTTGCGCACGGCGCGCTCTAGAACACGATAGCGAAACGGTGCGAAGGTCTTGAAGCCAAGATCCTCGAGTTCCGTCTTGATACCGTAGATACCGAGCCGATTGGCGATCGGCGCGTAAATGTCGAGCGTTTCTTTCGCAATAGCCCTGCGCTTGGCCGATGACAACGCGTCGATCGTGCGCATATTGTGCGTACGATCTGCGAGCTTCACGAGAATTACCCGTAGATCCTTGACCATCGCAAGTAACATCTTGCGGAAGCTTTCGGCCTGCGCTTCGAGCGCCGAATCAAAGCGCAGTCTGTCGAGCTTGCTGACGCCATCGACAAGCAGAGCGACATCGTCGCCGAACTCCACTTCGATGTCGTGCAACGTGGCCGGAGTGTCCTCGACGACATCGTGCAGCAACGCGGCCTTGATCGACCCGGCGTCGAGATGCAGGCCCGCGAGAATTTTTGCGACGGCGACCGGGTGGCTGATATAGGCCTCACCGCTCAAACGCTGCTGGCCCTCGTGCGCCTTGGCGCTAAACTCGTAGGCGGCGACAACGCCTTCGATGTCCGCAGGACTCAGATAGGTCTCGAGGTCGGACAGCAGCGAGGAGAAGTCGCTGCCGCGCCAGGCTGCGGGGAGACGGTCCCGGATGGCCGCGGCGTAGTCCATAGTTCCTTCTCATCGGCGAACCGCGTGCGGCACACCGGATCGGCCGTGGAGCCCGCTAGTCGTCGAAAGAGATCGGACCGGGCAGCGGCGGCTCCGCCGCAAGAGCCGTCGAAGCCTGCTCGAGATCAAGCAGATCGTCGAACGACTGTTGTTCCCGTTCCTCCAAGATACTTTCCGTCACGTAGCCCTGTGCGATCTCGCGCAGCGCGACGACCGTGGGCTTATCGTTCTCCCATTCCACCATCGCCTCGGCGCCGTTCGCGAGCTGCCGAGCCCGCTTCGCTGCAACCAGGACGAGCTGAAACATGTTCGGGATCTTGTCGGTGCAGTCTTCTACCGTAATTCGGGCCATTGCCCCACCTATGAGTTAAGCCTTAGTTGAAGCTAGTCTACTCCATGAGGCCCTAGCCCGCATCCGCCGCGGGTCCCGATAGCACGCGCTCGGCACGTGCTGCGGTGCCGGGCGCGGAGACTCGATGCGCTTCTCCGGTGCCCTCGAGGATCCGCACGAGTTCCTCGACGGCGGCCTCGACGTTGTCATTGATGACGACGTAATCGAAGTCACACCAATGACCCATGTCGCTTACCGCGTCAGCAAGCCGCCGCGCGATGACTTGCTCATCGTCGGTTGCGCGCCCCCGCAAGCGCCGCTCGAGCTCGGCCCGGCTCGGCGGCAGGATGAAAATTCCGATGGCGCGTGGCTCGGCCGCGCGAATCTGCTCGGCTCCCTGCCAGTCGATCTCCATAAGCACCGAGTAGCCGTTATCGAGCAGTTCCTCCACGTGTGCCCGGCTTGTGCCGTACCAGTGGTCGAAAACTCGCGCGGACTCCAGAAACGCGCCGTCCTCACGCATGCGCTCGAACTGCGCTTCGTCGACGAAGAAATAATCCTGACGATCAACTTCCGTGGGGCGCTGGGGACGCGTCGTATAGGAGATGGAAAACCGCAGTTTCGGCTCGCGTGCGAGCAATCCGTGGACGAGTGTTGTCTTTCCGGCGCCGGACGGGGCCGATATGACGACGAGCTTGCCGCGCGTTCGATCAACCATCGTTTACTCTAGGTTTTGTACCTGCTCGCGCATCTGCTCAATCAGGACCTTGAGCTCGACACCACTGCGCGAGAGCACTTCATCCTGCACCTTCGAGGCGAAAGTGTTTGCCTCGCGATTGAGCTCCTGGATGATGAAATCGAGGCGTCGGCCAATGGCCTCGTCCTTATCCAACGTCATCTCGATCTCCTTCACATGGCTCGCGAGGCGGTCTAGCTCCTCGGCGACATCGAGCCGCTGTGCGATTAGTGCGATCTCCTGCTCCAGACGCTCCGGCTCTAGCTCGAGGTCGAGCTTGTCGATCCGCTCGAGCAGCTTGGCGCGATAGCGCTGCTCGGCTTCGCCCAGTCGCGGCGCAACGGTGCCGACGATGTCGGTGATGCCCGCGCAGCGCTGCAGCAACGCATCGGCGAGTCTTGCGCCCTCACTCTGCCTGGCCTGCCTCAGCGCGACTAGCGCCGCGTCCAAACCGTCGATCGCAGAACGTTCCAGGTCCTCGAGCACGGGCGCCGGCTCCTCGAGAACGCCAGGCCAGCGAAGCAGCTCGCTAACCGTCAGCGGCCGTGCCTCCGGGCTGCGACGCAGCACACCATCCTGCAGATCCAGCAACGTTTCGAGCACGTTATCGCTGAGTTCGGTATCGGCCTGCTGTTCCTCGGCCCGCAGAAGCCGAAGCGTGCCATCGACCTTACCGCGCCGAATCACGGCACCGATCCGTTCCTTACAGCTTGGCTCGAGCTTGCGCAGCTCCTCTGGCAACCGCAATCCGACATCGAGGAATCGATGATTGACGCTGCGAACCTCCCACACGAGACGAAAAAGGCCGACCTCGACCTCGGTGCTCGCAAAGCCCGTCATACTGCTCGGCATCGTTAAACTTCGCCCTGAAAACCAGACACAATGAGCCGTTAAGTCTAAGATATGCGGCAAATCGAAACGAGTTTTCGTTCATGAACATCGACGCTGCGGCACTGAGCCTCCTGGGCGACCGCAAGGAAAACCAAGATCGAGTCGCAACGGTCGGCAACGGCGAAACCCTGCTTCTCGTCGTCGTCGACGGCATGGGTGGCCACTCACAGGGCGCCAATGCCGCGCAGGCTACGGAAGAGGTTCTGCGCAGCCTTTTCGTGGCAGCCAAGAAACCGATGGTGGACCCACAGGGCTTTCTGACGATGGCGTTGAGCTATGCGCATGATGAGGTGGTGGGTCTCGGCGAAGGTCTCCCGCTTGATCACCGCCCGCGCGCCACGTGTGCGACATGCCTCATCCAAGACAACAGCGCCTATTGGGCACATGTCGGCGATAGCCGTATCTACCAACTTCGTGATGGAGCCGTGGTAGAGCGTACACGCGACCACAGTCACGTGGAGCTACTGCTGCGCGAAGGCGTCATCGAGCAGGACCAGATGGCCGATCATCCGATGCGCAATCTGGTCGAGTGCTGCCTCGGCGGCGACTCGCCCTTGCCGGACGTCGCCGTCACGGCACGACGTCAGCTTCGATCAGGCGATGCGGTGATCCTCTGCACCGACGGGCTGTGGTCCGGCGTCACGGACGAGCACATTGCGACGCTTGCCACGGACACAGGCGTTAAGATGGCGAACGTGCTCGAAGAACTCGGCAATTCGGCCGTAAGAGCCAATGCGCCACACAGCGACAACACGAGTGCCTGCGGCGTACGCTGGATCGGGTCAGCCTGAGCGTATTCGCGGTTCATATCACCAAGACCCAGGAGCCGACTATGCGATCGAGTGGACGCGGTGCGAACGAGATGCGCCCTATCAAGCTCACGACGCGTTACACGCGCCACGCCGAAGGCTCTGTGCTAACGGAGTTCGGCGACACGCGCGTGCTTGCAACGGCCAGCGTGGAAACCCGGGTCCCGGGCTTCCTCAAGGGCCGAGGCGAAGGCTGGATCACTGCCGAGTACGGGATGTTGCCGCGTGCAACGCACACGCGCAGCCTGCGCGAGGCCGCCCGGGGCAAGCAGTCCGGCCGCACACTCGAGATTCAGCGTCTGATCGGCCGCAGCCTCAGAGCTGTCGTGGACCGCGCTGCGCTGGGTGAGCGAACGATCACGATCGACTGTGACGTACTCCAGGCAGACGGTGGGACCCGCACGGCGTCGATCACCGGTGGATATGTTGCGCTTGTGCTCGCAGTGCGCGAGCTGCTCCGCCGCGAGGAGCTCCAGACCAATCCTATCCACGGCCACATCGCTGCCGTGTCGGTCGGCATCGTGGCCGGTGAGCCGATGCTAGATCTCGAATACACCGAGGATGCCGATGCAGAAACGGACATGAACGTGGTCATGAACGAAGCCGGTGCCTTTGTCGAGATCCAAGGCACAGCCGAAGGCCACGCGTTCCAGCGCGGCGAACTCGATAAGCTATTGGATCTCGCCAGCCTAGGTGTGGACGCCTGCCTCGCGGCCCAGCGCGAAGCGTTGCTGCCGTGACCCGCGGCCGGCCCGCGCCTCGCTGGGTCATCGCCACTGGCAATCCCGGCAAGCTCATCGAGCTGCGCGCGCTGCTCGAACCGGCTGGATTGACCCTCGTCGCGCAAAGTGACCTCGGTGTCGAGTCGCCGCCCGAAACGGGCGCGACGTTCCTGGAAAACGCTCTCATCAAGGCACGTCACGCGGCGCGGCAGACGGGGCTGGCGGCCATCGCCGACGATTCGGGCCTCGTCGTAGATGCGCTGGGCGGCGCGCCCGGAATCTACTCCTCCAGATATGCGGGGCCGAACAGTCAGGATGCCGACAACGTTGCCAAGCTCCTCGAGGCTATGCGCGATCTACCCACAGCCGAACGCGGCGCGCACTTCCACTGCGTCATCGTGGCACTGCGTAGCGCTGAGGACCCCGCACCGGCCATCGCCCAGGGTCGCTGGCCCGGACGGATCACGCTTGCGCCAGCCGGCGTGGCTGGCTTCGGTTATGACCCCGTGTTCTTCGATCCGGTGCTCGGCAAGACGGCCGCGGAGCTCCCCCCCGACGCCAAGAATCGAGTGAGCCATCGCAGCAGAGCGCTCTCGGCGTTGGCTGCGGATCTGGCCGATACCCGCGCGTCCGAGTAACAGCGTTGGGCGGCACCCGCTCT
>JAOTTJ010000356.1 GCA_029864465.1 Gammaproteobacteria bacterium
TCATTGACGACGGTCGGTTTGCGCGGCGCTTATAACTTCGACGAGTTCACTGTCTACGCGGAAGTCATCAACGCCCTGGATAGCGACGGTAAGGATATCGCCTACTACTACCCGGCATACATCGCGGGACTGGATCCAGCCGGCCTCACTTCTGACGATATCGATTGCGATGCCGTCAACTGCCGAATGAGTCGCGCGACCGAGCCTCGTACATTCCGAATCGGCGTGAAGTACAGCTTCTGACGGAAGGAACGAAGTGTGTTCCTGCGACTAGGGGTATGAATAGTCGCTAACAGCCCTGCGGTGTCTGCGACCATTCCCAGCCATCGCTGAGCTTCGTGATAGCGGCGAGCAACTTCGGCCGGGGCACTACGGCATCCTCGCGAGTCCCGACGGTCACAGTCACCCGATCACCCGCGCGGATCGTATCCCTGTCGATGTCCGCCCGGCTGAGTTGCTGAGGATTGAGCCAGCTCACGAAATGGCTCTCTCCATCATCAGCCCGGATCAGCAGCTCGACGTGGGGGTTGCGCCACTCGATCCGCTCCACCTCGCCGGTAAACGTGAGGGCCGAGCAGTAATCCATAAGCGGTGGATGATGTGCATTCGCGGCATTCACGATGCAGAGCCCCAAGACCAAGGCGACAACGCTCAATGCTTTCTGACTCATCGGGTTCCTCCTAGCTATCACATCGCCTGAGTTGGTCCGGACCGGGCGACCTTGCTACTCAGCGCGATGATCTAAGCGGTTATTATAGGACAATAAGGCTTTCTTGAGTGCCAGAGCTACTGGTAATAACCGAGACTGCCTAGTCTTCTGCACCTCGAAAACCTTGGCCTGTTTCCTCAGTACAGCGGCCTTCGGGAAATGTCATTCCACACTGAAATGTGGGCGCATTGCCGATGCGAGCGCCAAAATTCCAGCCGTTCCGCGACGGGTTGAGCGTAACCGTCAAATTTGAGTACGTGGATATCCGCTCGCGGCCTTTCGCTTACAATCCATTCGATTTGGTGATGGCTGCTCCTTTGCTGGAGCACCTGCCGAACCCGGTCGTCGCGCTCAAGGAGATAAGTCGCATCTTGCGACCCGGCGGCGAGTTCGTGGCGTGTCTCACACGAGAATCTATTCTCGGACGGTACATACAGTTGCAGTGGCGCACCCATCGACCGACCCCGGAACAGAGCGAGTCGTTGTTTACGACAGCTGGTCTCGATGTCCACCGCCCGAACGTGGCCCCAACCGGCTGTCTGCAACGTTCCAGCCTCGTATGCCTAGCCAGAAAACCTACTCAGATCTAGGAGGAATTTGAATAATGAACGACACAACCCAGGCTAGTGTTTACCCTGATGCGCGTTTCTGGGATCGTATCGCTAAACGTTATTCAAGAAAGCCCGTAGCTGATCAAGCGGTCTATGAAACCAAGCTCGCCAAGACCAATGGCTTCCTCAAGCCGACAGATCGAGTGCTGGATATTGGTTGTGGTACAGGGAGTACTGCGATCCATCATGCGCCTCGAGTTGCTCACGTCTTAGCTACAGACATATCGGGACGAATGATCGAAATTGCTCGAGCAAAAGCGCGAGCGGCAGAAGTCCACAATATCGATTTCGAGGTAACCAACGTAGAGAATATTGACGCGGCGCCGAACTCTTATGACGTAATTCTCGCTCACAGTATCTTGCATCTGCTGCCGGCTTTAGATCGCGAGCTAGTGCGGTTACATCAGATGTTGAAACCTGGTGGACTGCTTATCTCTAGCATTCCCTGTATCGGCGATTTCTTTCCGTTGTTCCGATACATTGGACCGGCCGGCCGCTTTTTAGGAGTTCTGCCGCGCGTTAACGTCTTCAGCAAAGCCGATCTGGATCGCTGGCTTTCCGCCGCGGGATTCGAGATCGAAGAAGAGTGGATGCCGAGGCCGAAGAGCGGCGTCTATTTAGTGGCTCGCAAGCAAGATGGGAAAAGAACTGAATCGTAGCCGGGCGATTGGAAGGATCGGCGCGACTCGGCTGCGAATACGCAGCCGTCAACCACGGCAGCCATTTCGGGCTAACTTTTTATGCTGGACCCAGGCAGTGCTCAAGCGAGCTGACGCTAACTTGTTGAATGCCTGAAGAAATTGTTGGTCGGGGTGAGAGGATTTGAATCTCTCGCCCCTGCCTCCCAAAGGCTAAGTTTGTGTTCTAACATATTGATATTATTGATATTCGGAAGGGTGTCCACAGCGCCAAATGCATGTTGGAGCACGTTGAAGCACGCTAGCGTGGGGCAAAAGTAGGGCAGGGAAACAGCTTCTCGAACGTCGGCTTTCGGCCGAGAATATATTACTGGAGGGTGAGCATACTTCCGGGGACGGAGTTTCAACAGTAACTACTCGTATTAGTCCAACGAACCCTGAGGGTCGTCGTTGCGAGCCGAGAGCTTATCAACACCCATCAGGACCGAATCGCGCGGTTCTCGCTCGCGTCGCGGCCGGACCGCCCAATCGACACGCCCCCTATCAAGCTCTCGCTCTCAAGAGACCGTACTGGGTGCTAAGCTTCTCGTTGGCTGAATCAATCGCCTCAATCAGGCGGGTATGCAGTGCTGTCAATGTTTTCCAGCAGGCGTCGGTGGAGTCAGTTCGTAATTGTGCGCACAGACTCTTGACCTCGTTGGCTCCGACTTGCCCACTCGCGCCCTTCAGTCTGTGCGCTAACTTCCCTAGTGATTCGCGATTTCGTGACTTAATTGCGACTGCCATTTCCTCAGCACTTGTAGTGGCGCTCTCCACATAGGTAGCGACGATCCCTTCAAGATCCGCGTCGGTTGCCCCGAGTTCTCTAAGCTCGTCTAGCTCTGATATTCCGATGATAGATGTCTCGGAATCAACAGTAACCTCGGTGGCTGGTCGATCATCCGGTAGCCATCGTTCAAGAGTTGCCTTGAGATCGCCCACTCTGAACGGTTTGCTCAAGTAGTCCGTCATCCCAGAGGCTAGGCAACGCTCACGGTCCTGCACAAGGGCGTCTGCGGTTACCGCAATGATGGGCGTCAAGCCTGTAACATCGTTCTGCTTTTCCCATTCTCGAATCGCAGCCGTCGCAGTCAAACCATCCATATTGGGCATCTGACAATCCATGAGGATGATGTCATAGGGTAATTCTTTGGCCTTTGCTAAGGCCATGCAGCCGTCCTCGGCGAGATCAACTCTGCATCCGAGCATGCGCAACATCGTGATTGCGACCTTCTGGTTTGCGGGGTTATCCTCGGCTAGTAGAACTCTCGCCGAGCTTCTCAGCGGTTCTAGAGTCCTCGTCGAGAGAGAGACGGTCAAGTCGCCATCTCCACGTAGGGCGCTCTGCTTCATATGAGTAGGTGATAGCTCTAATAGCGCATGCTCTTCTTCGGCTG
>JAOTTJ010000357.1 GCA_029864465.1 Gammaproteobacteria bacterium
GCGCGGCCGTCGACGGGACAGTGTGCGCCACCGCGCCCGCCGCCGTCGCAACGATCGGCAAGCCATGAGCCAACGCCTCTGCGTGCGCCATACCGTATCCCTCGAGGTAAGACGCGAGCACGAAGACATCCGCGCTGGCATAGCATGCATCGAGCGCGTCGGCTGTCATCTCGCCGAGCAGGCGCACACGGTTCGCGAGCCCGGTTCGCTCGATCTGTGCTCGCAGCGCCTCGGCCGTGGCCGCATCGCGCTCCAAGCTGCCTACGCAATCGAGCGTCCAGGGACGGTCCAGTAGTCGCGTGAGGCTATCGAACAGAACAGCGTGACCCTTGCGTGGTGTCAGCGTAGCTACGCAGAGCAGCTTCGGCGCAGCACTCCCGGACCCGCGGGCGATCGATGCCGGCTCGGTGCCGGGTACGGCCACACCGATGTGCTCGATGGAGATCCCGCCGTCCGTCAGCCTTTGCCTTGTCCATGGACTCGTGACGATCAGCCTGTGGACGCTGCGTAACGCACGCATCTCGGAGTCGGCGAGCTTGTGGCGCTGCGCAGCATCGAGTCCCGTCTCATCCGACAGCGGATGGTGCACGAGCCCGACGAGACGTAAGCGTTCGCTGTGTCGGGCGACAACCTCCGGCATCGCGCCGAGCGCGAGACCGTCGATCACGACCAGACCGCCCGTTTCGACTGCCGCCAGGCATTCCTCGGCAAGGCGGATCGCGTCATCCGTCGGAAACGGAAAGCTCGAATCGAGCACATGCAAGCGCACGTCCCAACCGAGCGCGGTCAGTCCCCTGAGAATATGCCGGTCGTAGATGTACCCGCCGGTCAGCGTCTCCGGGTTGCCCGGCAGCACGAAGTGGAGCGTCTTGCTGGCGCTCAACTCACTTCAGGCGCATCGAGGCGGCCCTCGTAGGCGGCCCAGGCAACGTGCGATTCGTGCAACGTCACGCGCAACGAATTCAGTCGATTCGCGGAGGCTCCGAGCGACCCGTCGCGAATACGGCCAGCCATGCGCTCGAAGATCACGAACGCCAGGAACTCCGTCGTGGTGTTTTTCCCCGCAAAAGCCTGCGCGTCATCGAGATTGCAGTAGTTGAGCGTTGCCAACTCCGCATGTAGAACTTGCCCGGCACGTCCGATGTCCACGACGATGCCGTTCTCATCGAGCGTCTCGCCGCGGAATTCCACATCCACGACGTAAGTCGCACCGTGCAGCTTCTGCGCCGGGCCGAAGACATCGCCCGTAAAGCTGTGCGCAATCATGAAGTGATCTCGGACACAGACGCTGTACATAGACATCCTTTCAGGTCGGGCTCGAGTGACGAGCATAGTTGATCAGGTGGCACAGGGCGCCGCCCGGTTCGTGGCTAACGCTTTCGAGCATGTCAGGCAGTTCCTCGAACGTGCTCTCACCCGTAATCAGCGCGTCGAGACGTGAATCGCCGAGCAGGCGCAAGACCAGCTGCATTTGTCGCTGCCGCGTCCAGCGCGCGCGCTGCGCGGGCGCGATAGACGCGACCTGCGAGGACTTCAGCGCTAGCCGCTGCGAGTGAAAGGCCTCACCCAGCGGCACGCTGACCCGCCGATCGCCGAACCAGCTGAGCTCGGTAACCGTCGCCTCGAATCCCGCTAGTCCCAGGGCTGTCGTGAGCCCCTCGCTCGTGCCGCTTGCGTGTATGACGATATCGGCCTCGCGGGTTGCTTCGCGCGGCAATTTGAATGCCACCCCGAGCGCCTGCGCGACCGCAGCCTTGGCAGGGTCCAGGTCAACGAGCTCGACCTCGCAACCCGGATAACCTGCGGCAAGCCACGCGGCGAGGCAGCCCAGCGTGCCGGCGCCCACGACGGCGATGCGGTCTCCCGCCCTCGGCGCAGCGTCCCAGACTCCGTTGACCGCTGCCTGAAGATTCGCCGCAAGCACAGCGCGTCGCGGCGGCAGCTCCTCGGGCAAAGGCTCCACCGCCGCAGCCGCAACGACATAGTGCGTCTGGTGAGGGTAAAGACAGAATACCGCGCGACCGAGCAGCGCCGCCGGGCCGTGCTCGACGATGCCCACGTTGATGTAGCCGTACTTGACCGGCCCCGGAAACTCGCCGACCTGGAACGGCGCACGCATGCGCCCGTACTCGCTTGGCGGAACCGCGCCGCTGAAAACGAGGGACTCCGTGCCGCGGCTGATCGCGCTGTACATCGTGCGCACGAGCACCTCGTCCTCGACAGGCTCGGGTAAGCGTTCCTCGCGTATCTCCGCCCTACCCGGACCGGTGATCCACAGGGCGCGTGCCCCTTTCTTGTTGGCCATGAGCGGTCCGGAGAGCTGCAGTCGCTTGGGCCGGCCAATACTTGCAAGACCATTTGAAACATGCAAGCTTGCGGCCATGCTCGAGACCGCTCCCACGAATGCGCCGCGGCGCGGATCGCGATTCGGCATTCTGCTCGAGCACCTCGTGACGGGCACCCTGCTTGTGGCGCTTGCAGTCGCTCTACGCCACGCGCTGCCGCTGAGTGAGGCTTTCACCTGGAAGGTCATGACGGCGGTTTTCGTCGGTGGCGCCGTGACCTTGAGTCTCTCGATCAAGCACCTGCCGACGAGCACGCTGGGCGCTGCCAACCACGTCACGCTTGCCCGCGCCGGCCTCGTGGCCTTGCTGATCGGGTTCATCGGCGAAAGCCAGCTGGGCTGGACTGCCTTCAGCGTCGCTGCGGCGGTACTCGTGCTCGACGGCGTTGACGGCTGGGTCGCACGCCGGCTCGAGATCGCCAGCGACTTCGGCGCACGCTTCGACATGGAGACCGATGCGCTTTCACTCATCGCCATCGCCGGCCTCGTGTGGCAGCACGGTAAGGCCGGTCCGTGGGTCCTGCTCGCCGGACTCATGCGCTACGCGTTCGTGGCCGCCACGAAGGCGCTGCCGTATCTGGCCGGACCGTTGTCGCCAAGCCTGAGACGCAAAGCCGCTTTCGTGATCGTTGCAATGACTCTGATTGCCTGTCTTGCACCGATCGTGAACCCGCCGCTCAGTGTCGGCCTCGCGCTCGCAGGACTACTGACCCTCACGGCCTCGTTCGTTATCGATATTTCTTATCTCGCTCGCGCAGCCGGACAGACAAGACCATGAAGCGCTCCGCGTACCTGCGTCGGCTGTCGTTCTCGACCAAGGACAGCGTGTCCAGGACTTCCGGTGCACCGGGATGGCGATCGTGGCTTGCGCTGGCCGCAGCGCTATTCATTCTCAACTTTGCGCTCACCTTCCACAATATCTGGCCGACGTTGTGGATTACGACCCGTCACGAGCTATCGATCGAGATCGCCCTGCTGCTTGTTGCGTTAGCAGCGTACAGCGCGCTCGTTAGGCCTCTATCGGCACGCTGCATGACTGT
>JAOTTJ010000358.1 GCA_029864465.1 Gammaproteobacteria bacterium
AGTCCCTGAGGCAGAAGGCGCAGTATGGCGTCTTGCAGGACACGATCCCGCCGCAGATGACGGACTGCCTGAACGGCGGAACAGTCACGGTATCGGGCGAGGTCACAAATCCGTTGACCTTGAGTCCGACCGATTCTTTCACGCTCATTTATACCGCGTGTGACGACGGTGCCGGCATCATGAACGGCACCTATGAGATGAGCGTCACGGGTTTCAGCGGCGATCTTCTTAGCGGCATGTTCGTCTTCGACGTCACCGTCACACTGACCGCGTTCGAGATTACGGATGCCGGTGAAACCGTCACCGCGAATGGCAGCATCTCGATCAGTCTCGACCTGACTGCGTCCTCGACGATGAGCGTAACGGTGACATCAACGGGGCTCACGGTCGCGGAAGGCGGCTCGAGTCATACGCTCGGCAGCTTCTCTGTCACGCAGACGGTCGATCAACTCACGTCCGCTTATACGATGACCGTCTCCGGCGCGCTTACGAGCTCGGCGTTCACGGGCCGGGTCACGTTCAGCACGTCGATCGCCTTGCAGAGCGACGGTCTTGGCTACGCATTCACCGGTGAGGTTGCGATTACTGGCGCGGACAGCGCCTCGATCACGGTTATTGTCATTGACGACGTGCTCGTTCGGCTCGAGATTGACCTCGATGGCGTGAACGGCCCGGACGAGATCGTGGACACGACCTGGGCCGAGTTGCTGGCTCAGACTTGATCTGGTTCGCCCTGGCTGCGATTGCCCGCACCGAGAAATCAGGGTCTGACCCCGATTAACAATGATGGGCGTGCTCAACGCGGCGCTTACTGCTGGACGATTCGCGCCGACGTGATCGACACCGCGTAATTCTGGCCTGGTGCAAACGGCCCCAAGCCTGTTGCAAGCTGGCGCGCGGCACCCGCCGCGAGTGTGCCCGAAACCGTCCTTCCGACTCGGTGTGTTGCGCCTTGCGCGTCGGCATATGCAATCGTGACACGGATATCCGTGACTGCGACGCGAGTCGGGTTGCCGATCTCGATCGCGAGCATTGAGCTCGCGTCGAGTGCGGTGCGCAGCGCAAGATACTGGCCCGGATTCGCCGGCAGATCGAGGCGCACGACCGCATCTTGGGCAGCTTGACCCGCAGCGCCGGAGGATTGGGCTGCCTCTCGGTAGGCCTCGAGCGCAGCGCTGCGGTCACCGCGTTGCTCGAAGACGGAGCCGAGTCCGTAATAGCCCTCGGCCGTAGGTAGCAAGGCGAGACTTCGACGCAGATCCATCTCAGCCAAGTCGCGCTGTCCGAGCCGTTCGTGCGCATAGCCACGCCGTAGGTGGTAGTAAAAATACTGATCGTTGCGCGCAATCGCGTCCGCATAATGCGCTTGTGCTTGCGCGTGCTGGTTTTGGCGGTAGTCGATATCGCCGAGCAGCGCGTGGAAGTGGCCTTCGCCCGAAACGAGGCGCGTGGCCTCGAGCGCCTGCGCTTCGGCGCTCACGAAATCGTCGTTGGCGAGGGCGCGACGCGCGTCTTCGTAGGCTTCATACGCTGGTGCAATCCGGTTCATCGCCGCGAGCGCTGCCGCGTAGCGCTCGCGGCCGAGTTCGCCGCCGGCTGGTAACGACTCAGCCGTCGCGCGGTTCGTCGTGACGCGTTCGGCCGAGGGTGGGTGGCTCGCGAAGAGTCCCTCGAGCCATCCTTGCGCTGGCCGACTTTGCGATAGCCGCAGGAATGTCTCCTGTAGTGTCACGGCAGCCTGTGGGTCGTAACCTGCGCGTGACAGATAGACCATGCCGTAGTAATCCGATTCGAGCTCGGCCTCGCGACCATTACGCTGATTAATGAGCTGCGCACCGAGGCTGGCCGCACCAACAGCAAGTCCCGAGTAGTCACCGCGACCGGTTGCGGCGGCCGTTGCAAGCACCGCCGTTTGCAGCAGCATGCCGCGCTGCATCGCGAGCGCGCCGTGGCGAGCCGCTGCGTGAACAATTTCGTGGCCGAGCACGGCGGCGAGCTCTGCTTCCGAACCGAGTTCCATGAGTAGCCCACGATTAATCGCGATCTTGCCGCCCGGCAGCGCCCATGCATTTGGCACAGGGCTGTTGAGGACGGCGAACTCGTAGGGCAGGGCACGATCGCTGACGTTGGCGAGGCGCTGACCGACGCTGGCAACGTATCGAGTCAGTGCGGGATCGATGACATAGTCGCCGCCCTGCATCTGCCGCGACGGGGCGTACTGGGCCTCACCGATTGCGACCTCATCCGCCGCTGAGACCAGCGCGAGCTCACGCTCTCCCGTAACGGGGTTGACGACGCAGCCCGCTAGAGCAGTCAGTGTGATCGCGATGCAGCCCAACGTTCGCATGCAACTAGTCTACAACACGTTCCGCGCTAGGTTTACAGCGACGGGCCCGGGGTAGGGAAACGGTACCGGTTCACGCCTGGGCTCAACCGTTTCCAATCAAATTTATCGGCTGTGGCTGGGGCTGGCTGGAACCTGCCGGATATTAGAGAGTCAGCTCGTCATCTCGGCACGAGAGTAGGCACGGTTAGGCGGTGGGAGGCTCTAGCGACATGATGCAATTCTGTGACCCAATCCGTGTCGTTTTCGGGACTATCGCAAAATAATTAGAGTTCTTTTGGCAAGCTTCGCTCGAAGGTGTCTTTAATGCGAAAAATCGTAGCCGAAAAAATAGCCGGCCAGGTCGCGGATTGGAGCCATAAGGGCCTCATCGGCGCAGAGCTTTTCTCGATACTCAACGAGCGATATCAATCCGACATCTCCATGGGGCGTGTCTTCGTTCGCTGGCTCGGATTTCTCGCGGTGACCATGCTCGGCATGTCCGTGCTCGGATTCATCGGTATGACGATGGGTGAAGCTTCGCAGTTCGTGGCGCCGTTTGTATTGGGTGCTGCTGCCTATGTGCTTTGGGTCAAAGGCATAGAGATGGCAACCGATCCGCAGCAGCGGTACGCGACGAGCGGCGCGGTGCTGGTTACGTTCAGTCTCTTGGTCGTCTTTTCGGCGCTGATGACTGGGTATCTCGTCTTTGGTGGCGAGAGCGGCCGATATTCAGTGCCAACGATCATGGTTTTGACCGCGGGCGCGGCGGTGTTTACTGCCTATCGATATGGCTTGCGGTGGCCGCTACTGCTCGGCGTCGTGCTCGGGTTTCACGCGCTAGGAAATATGCACCGGTATGGCGGCGGTGGCAGTTATTTTATGGGTATACAGGATGAGCGCCTGACGTTCCTGGTTGCAGCGATCTCGATTGCATTCGGTTTGTGGCATGAACAGTCGCTGGAGAAAGACGAAGAGCGCCGGGACGTAGGCTTTGGGCACGTCTATATAGTGTTCGGTCTTCTGTACGCAAATATGTCGCTCTGG
>JAOTTJ010000359.1 GCA_029864465.1 Gammaproteobacteria bacterium
TCTGGCGCCGAGCAACACGAGCATTCCGCCGACGACGAGCTCGAGCATGGCTTCGGTTCGCGGCGAGACCGTCTCGCCGAAGATCAGTAGGATCCCGCATATCGTAAGCAAGGTCGCTGTGTGCCCAAGACCCCAGAACCCGCCCCGCAGGACAAGTGCCCGGCGTGATGCGTGGCCGGTGCTCATCGCCGCTACGGCTGCAAGATGATCGGCCTCCAGGGCATGCTGCATGCCGACCAGACAACCGAATGACAACAGCGTGTAATATTCCATTGATGTTATCTAAAATTTCATCAGCCCCGTGCGAACCGAAGAGTGCTCGGATCTTCGGGGCTCCACGAACCAGTATTCTCGAAGGATAGCAGACCCATGACAAGACACGCGGTCGTCTCCGATGACATGGCGCAGAAGTTCGCGAAGGAAAAAGAAACGCCGTATACCCGCTGGGTAGAACGCGAAGGCCTCGACATTATCAATGGGATCTACGTCCCGGATCTGAACGCCGTCGAGTTGAAGCCCTGGAAGCGCCGCAACGGCCGTGCCGTTTTTATCAATCACGACGCCTCGAGAACCTCCAACGACTGCTACGTTTGCGAGATCGCGCCTGGCGGCGAGCTCAATGAACAGCGCCAGCTCTACGAAGAGATGATCATGATCCTTCAGGGCCGGGGCTCGACCATGGTCTGGAACGATGCAGGGCAGAAGACTTCATTCGAGTGGCAGGCCGGCTCATTATTTGCAATTCCCGTCAATGCTTGGCATCAGCATTTCAATGGCTCTGGAGCGGAGCCGGTTCGCTTCGTTGCGGTTACGAACCTGCCACCGATCATGAACGTGTTCGAAGAGCCGGAATTCATTTTCAATACGCCGGTCGACTTCAAAAGCCGGTTTTCGGGCGAACCAGATTACTTCGCGCCCAGGGACGAGCTCAGCGGCTACCTGCTGGAAACGAACTTCGTCGCAGATGCCGTCAACCTGCCTCTGGTCGAGGCGCAGGAGCGCGGCGCCGGAGGCGGACACATCCGGTTCAACATGGCGAGAAGCTCATTGAACAGTCACATCTCGCAGATGCCCGTCGCCACGTACAAGAAGGCCCATGCCCACGGCCCCGGTGCGCACGTCATCATGCTGTCGGGTCAGGGCTACACGCTCATGTGGCCGGAAGGGGAAGAGCCGACCCGCTACGACTGGCGGCCGGGCGCACTCATCACGCCGCCCAATATGTGGTATCACCAGCACTTCAACACGGGCGATACGCCCGCGCGCTACCTCGCGTTCAAATACGAAGGTGTCGCAATTCGCAATTCACAGGGCGTCCCGAAAGCATGGATTAGCCGCCGTGTTGGCGGACATCAGATCGACTACGCGGACGAGAATCGCAGCGTCCGCACGATGTTCGCCGATGCATTGGCCGAACACGGACTTACGCCGCAGATGGCGGGGCCTTACGAGCTCGAGAAGGAAACCCTTCCGCCACTGACCTGAGCGCCGGGGAGCAGCTATGGAAAAACAAGTACTGGCGGCTGTGCGCACGGGGGTCCACCGGACGGAGTTCCGTGAGTTCCCGATGCCGGAGATCTCCGCGGACAGCGCGCTGCTGAAAATGGAAGTCGCTGGAATCTGCGGTACGGACGTGAAGTTCTATGCCAAGCCGCCGATCGAGGCGCCGGTCATCATGGGGCACGAGAATATCGGCTACATTGCCAAAGCCGGCCGCCAGTTCGTCGAGCGCAAGGGCGTCCAGGAGGGCGATCTCGTCTTCGTCGAGCACTACGTACCCTGTTTCAGGTGCGAGTGGTGCCACAAGGGTGAGTACCGGCTGTGCGCGGGGACGGACTGGCGAAAAAACCCCGATGCGATCCGCTACGGTTATTCTTCTATCGAACGGCCGCCGCACTTGTGGGGTGGCTTCGCTCAGTACATGTACCTGCCCTGGAACGCGGTCGTGCACAAGGTCCCGGATGGCGTCTCGGCCGAGCTAGCCGGCGTCGTGACACCGATGGCAAACGGCATCCAATGGGCGTTATTCGACTGCGAGGTCGGCTACGACTCGCGCGTATTGATTCAGGGGCCGGGCCAGCAGGGATTATCGCAGACCGTCGCGTGCAAGCAGGCTGGCGCTTCGCTGATCATCGTCACGGGAACGTCGAAAGATCAGGCGCGGCTCGCAGTGGCTCTGGACCTCGGTGCCGACTATGTCATCAACGTCGAAGAAGAGGATCCGCGCGAGCGCATTCGTGAGATCACCAACGGAGAGGGCGTCGACGTTGCGCTCGATTGCACGGCCGGTGCGGGGACAGCGCCGATTCTTCTAGGCATCGACGCTCTGAAACGCAAGGGCGGCACGATACTCGTGCAGGGCGAGGTGGCGAAGTTTCCCGACTTTCCCGTCGCCCAACTCACGAACAAATACGTGACCGTAAAATGCGCGCGTGGCCACAATTATCTGTCCTGCGAGCTCGCGCTAAAACAGCTCGCGTCGGAAAGATTCCCACTCGATCTGATCACGACGCATCGCCTCGGGCTCAAGGACACGGACCTCGCGATCAAGTCCGTCGGCGGTACCGAGGCCGAGGGCGTCATCCACGTGTCGCTCCTGCCGTGGCAATAGCCTCATCCGGGGAAAAGCTATAGGCACCGTCGTTCAAAATATCGCTCGGCCCGACAGGGGCATCGTTGACGGGCTTGGGCGCTATGGCGTGGCAACGATACACGAGGCCCAGGGCCGCAAAGGGCTGCTCGCCCCGCACATGCGGCCCATCTATCGCGGCGCGCATGTTGCCGGAACGGCCGTAACCGTGTCGGTACCACCGTGCGATAACTGGATGATTCACGTCGCGATAGAGCAGTGCCGCGAGGGCGACATCCTCGTCGTCGCGCCCACGTCGTACTCGGACGCTGGCTACTTCGGTGAGCTACTTGGCGTGTCGCTGGTGTCGCGCGGTGTTCGCGGCCTCGTTATCGACGCCGGCTGTCGTGACGTCGTCGCGCTCGAGGAGTTGGGCTTTCCAGTCTGGTCCAAATGCATCTTTGCGCAAGGCACCGTGAAGGAGACGATCGGCAGCGTCAATGTCCCCGTCGTCTGCGCCGGCCAGCTGGTCAACCCAGGCGATGTCATCGTGGCCGACGACGACGGTGTCGTCGTCGTGGAGCGTCTAGCCGCGGCGCAAATACTCGCAAGCTCGGCGGAACGCGACACGAAAGAGGCGAGAATCCGTGAACGCTACTCGTCAGGCGAGCTGGGCCTGGACATGAACGACATGCGCCCGCAGCTGGCCGAGAAGGGTCTTCGATACATCGACGGCGGCGACGAAGATTAATCGACCGTCACGGTCATCACACGACGGCACTGGCTCGACGGCAGGCCA
>JAOTTJ010000360.1 GCA_029864465.1 Gammaproteobacteria bacterium
ACAGGTCGTTTAGCGCCCGCCGTGGTCTGCATAAAAATTTAATTAAAACAGTTATATATAGATAATTGTTAAGCTAATTTCTGCTTAACGCTGAACGCAAAGGGGACTCGCTATGGCCTATACGCTGCTCGGCAAGAATTTCATTCCACCGGACGTGCAGGCAAAGGTAACGGGGCAGGCGCGCTACGCGGAGGATTTTCGCGCCGAAGGCATGTTGTTTTGCCGACTACTGACGAGCCCGCTGCCCCACGCACGCGTTACGAGCGTCGATGTCAGCGAGGCGCTCGCAATGGACGGCGTCGTTGCGGTGCTCAGGGCACACGAGGTGCCGAGTTTCGAAGCGCCAGCTCAGCCGATACTCACCGACGAGCCGCTGTTCATCGGCGATCCGATTCTCGCTGTTGCAGCCGAGGATGAAACGACGGCGCAAAACGCCATCGAACGCATCCAACTCGACTTCGAACCGCTCGATTTCACGGTCGATCCCCTGGCCAGCCTTTATCCCGGAGGCACGAATGCGAGACCTGACGGCAACGTATTCAGTGCGCTCTCGGACACATTGACGACCGTCAAATGGAACGCGCGCGATTTCGCAGCCGCCGCAGAGGGCCAGCTCCCACAAGGACAGCCCGTCGAGGAATGGTCGTTCGGCGACCTCGATGCCGGTTTCGCCGATGCAGCGCTGATCCTGGATGAGTCGTTCGTCACAGCCGGGGTCTCTCATCACAGCATGGAGCCGCGCACGGCCATGGCCTACTGGGAGAACGGCAAGTGTTATCTCTACGGCTCCACGCAAAGCCAGACGGCCGTGATGCCGGACTTGCCGGGTCTCCTCGGCGTCGGAATCGAGGACATTGTCTATGTCGCCGAGTTTTGCGGCGGCGGATTCGGCTCGAAGGCGCGCGCCTATACCGTCATGGGTATTCCGGCACTGATGGCGAAGAAGACGCAGCGGCCCGTCATGCTGCGCATCAGCCGTGCCGAGGAGTACTACCTCGGCATGGCGCGGCCGGGTTTTCAGGGTCGAATGCGGATCGGTTTTCGCGCTGACGGTCGTGTCACAGCGGTCGATCTTTTCATCGTGCAGGAAAACGGCCCCTATTCGGGCTTCGACGACTTCGATGCGGCGGCGTCGGCTTTGACGCTGCTGTATCAACCACCGGCGATGCGCTTTCGGGCCGTTCCGGTGCAAACGAACACGCCACCGCGCGGTGCTATGCGCGGGCCGGGTGAGAACCAGATCGCGGTCGCGATCGAGCCGCTGCTCGACAAGGCGGCTGCGCAGCTCGGGCTCGACCGGATTGCGATACGGCGTATCAACGCGGCGGATAACAACGCCCGGTACTACGCCGATCAAGGACCTGTCACGAGTGCGTATCAGCGCGAGGCGCTCGACATGGGTGTCGAGCAGATCGACTGGCAGGCGCTCATGGCTCGCAGTGGCCAACGTAACGGCTCGAAGGTCATCGGCGTGGGCGTGGGTCAGGCGTTTCACCCGGCCGGGCGCAACGGTTACGACGGTCTCGTCTGCTTGACGCCGGACGGCAAGCTGCACATCCACAACGGCGCGGGCAACCTCGGTACGTACTCGCATTCCGGGACGTCGCGTGTGGCGGCCGAGGTGCTCAAGTGCAGCTGGGACAACTGCGTCGTCGAGCGCGGCGACAGCCGTAAGCATCTGCCCTGGAGCCCCACGCAGAGCGGCAGTAACACGTCGTTCACGATGACCCGCCAATGCTACGTCGCCGCCGTCGATGCGCTCGACAAGCTCAAGGAGATCGCAGCCTTGGATCTCGGCGGCGCCCCCGAGGATTACGACATCGGTGAGGAGATCGTGTTCAAGGTCTCCGATCCGAGCCAGTCGCTCAGTTATGCCGCAGCGGCGCAACGTGCGGTCGAGCTGGGTGGTAAGTACTCGGGCCGGGAAATGCCCGACGACATCCACGAGATCACGCGCTCTGCCGTCGAGGGGCTCGCCGGGACGGGGCTCATCGGCGTTGCGAAGGACAATCTCTACCGTGAAGGGCTCGTAGCCGGCATCAGTATCGGCTTCATCGAAATCGAGCTCGACCTCGAAACAGGCAAGTTCGAGATCCTGCGCTATCTCGGTGTCTGCGACTGCGGCACGGTGCTGCACCCGCTGAGTCTTCGCACGCAGATCAACGGCGGTGCCGTGCAGGGTTTCGGTATGGCCGCGAGCGAGCGGCACATCTACGATCCGCAGAACGGATTGCCGGGCAACGTCGGTTTCCTGCAGTGCAAGCCGCCGTCGTATCTGGACGTGCCGGCGCAAATGCAAAGCGCGGCCGTCGAGCTCGTCGACCCACAGAACCCGGTTGGTGCGAAAGGCATGGGCGAGCCACCGCTCGGCTGTGCGGCGGCCGCTCTGGTTTGCGCGATTTCCGACGCGATGGGAGGGCACTATTTCAACCGTACGCCGATCGCGCCCGACATGATCGTTAACGTCAGTTCGGGGCGCAATCAGTCGCATAACCCGCTTCAGGTCAACACGGCCTGAACCGAGCTCGGCTACGCGCTCAGTGCAGTCGCGCGTTGCTATACTGCGCGTGGTCAAAGTGACGGTTGGGAGTTGATGTCATGAACACGCGCATAGCGATCTTTTTTCTTGCGACTGGGCTGCCGATGCTGGGAGCGGCCCAGACAGGGCAAAACTATCGCTGCACGAATGGTGATCAAGTGCGCCGCGTCGAGATCGTTTATGTAACGGGTGAGGCGGTTCCCTGCGAAGTTCACTACTTCAAAGACACCGAGGCGCCCGGGGCGCGCGAGATTCCGTGGAATGCACAGAGTCAAACGGGTTACTGCGAGACACGAGCCGGAGAGCTCGTTGCGAATCTGCGCGGTTGGGGCTGGACCTGCACGGCCACAGCTACGGCAGGTCCTGAGGTAAGCGACGACACCGATGCGCTATCCGCTGGCGGCGAGCCCTGAAGCTATCGGGACCCGGGTGTCGGTCCATCAAATACCGAGATGCAAATACCACCGTTGCCGGTCTATCCGGCCGTTCAGATTGCCGGCAGCGACGAGCGGTTCCCGTTGCATCGGATCTACTGCGTCGGTTGGAACTACGCCGAGCACGTGCGCGAGATGGGACTCACGCCGGAGCGTGACCCGCCGATCTTCTTCCAGAAGCCGCTCGATGCAGTCGTGCCGAACGGCGGCAGCGTGCATTACCCACCGCGAACCGAGAACCTCCATTACGAGATCGAGCTCGTCGTTGCGATCGGCAAGGGGGGAGAATCGATCGAGCAGGCCAACGCGCTCGAGCATGTGTGGGGTTACGGTGTCGGTATCGACATGACGCGGCGCGATCTGCAGGCGGTCGCGAAAAGCAACGGCCA